>JAGQVN010000064.1 GCA_020437905.1 Flavobacteriales bacterium | reverse complement strand
CGGCCTGGGCAAGGTGCTGCACATCCACCACTGCATCGCCAACTGCATCGCCTTCGACAAGCTGGATGACGTGTATGGTGAATACGTCGACGAGTTCAAGACCATGGTGAAGGAGCGCGGCGTACATATTCCTCAGGGCCTTGCCAAGGACTGGAGCGGGGAGACCATCGATGCGATGGCCGAGGTGGCGTACAACCTGCCGCACATGTGGGACCATGCCTTCGGCCCGGACTGGCAGAACGTGCTGGACCGCGAGCGGATCAAGGGCTGGTACCGAAGGATGTGACCGGTGAGGCCACGGCGATCACATGTCCATCGGGATCGGCGTAGTAGGCTACGCGGTGTCCCCAATCGCGGTCCTGGAAAGCGCTGACCGGATCCAGTCCGATGCGCTCAGCCCTATGAAGGATCGCTTCGGCATCCTCCATCAACAGGTACAGTTCGCAGCGCGGAACACCGTTCCCGGAAGCCGGGTCGGGTAGGGGGGGAGCAATGATCCTGGCAATGCCCCTGTTCGGCATGAGGCCCAGCTTGCAGCCATCCAGATGGAATTCCACCATGCCCGGGACGTCAAGCGCCGGAGCACGGTCCAACAGGGCCGCATACAGGTCCCTGCTCTTCGCCAGGTCGCCTACGTACAGAATGAACTCGACCTCCATGGCCGATCAACGAGCGTAGGGGTCGAAGCGTTGGAAGGCTTGGGCGGCACGCTCTCCGGCCAGATCGATGAACTGCTCACGCACCGATCCACCACGCATCAGGTCTCCTTTATCCAGATGGATCAGTTCGCTCATGAGCAGCCGACCTGATGACACCTCCAGCACCTGCAGCTTCATCTCCAGCGACCGACCGATGCCCTCGTCGTAACGCAGCAACTGTCCTGTCATCAGATAATCCGCGCCCAGCAGTCCACCCGCTTCGGCGTAGGTGCCCTGTTTGTACGTGCCGGCCATGGCACGTGCCTGTTCCTCGTAAAGCACCGATGCATCATTCCGTTCGACGACGACCAGGAACGGATCATCGGATGCGAGCATCTTCCGCACGATAAGCGCTTCGATGGCAGCCGCTGGTGACCCCGCACGGGATCGGAGCAGTGAAGGGTCGTCCGGAGGGGCGATCACATAGGCCATGGTGTATCTGGCTCCTTCCACCAGCTGGTGCAGGTCGTCATGGGCCTGATGATCGGGATCCAAATCCAGGACCTGTTGATAAGCCTGATAGGCATCGCGAACCCTTCCCTGTTGGTGTGCCACACGTCCTTTTTCGTACAACGGTCCGATGCGGCCTGCGACAGACAACCCTAAGGCCTGTTCATCCTCCGGGAACCGAACAAGGACCTGTTCCGCCAGGATCCGCGCCCGATCGAAACGTTTTTCCTCCAGTGCCCTTTCGGCTTCAGCAAGTTGTGCGAGGCGCCATGTGCCGAGCGCTTCATTCCGTCTCCGCATTACGAAGGCATCGACGTTCAGCGGAGTCCCATCCACCATCATCCGGCGACGGAACCGTTCAGCTTCTTTCCAATGCGCCTCACCTTGGTCCAGATCACCTGACCAATAGGCCTGACCCGCTTCGTTGAGCATCGCGTCATAGATCCGTTGCGAGGTGCGCATCAGACCTGCGCGGATACGGCGATCAACAGCGTCAATACGGTAGGCTTCGGCGTACGCGGCTTGTGCGGCGTGCAGGTCCCCGACCTGTTCGAGCTTCTCCGCCTGACGAATGGTCCTGCCCGTGGAACTGCAGGAGACCAGGAATATGGTCGAGAGGAGCGCAAATAAAGGCGGATTCCACATGGCGTTCGAAGATATCCCAGCAAGCATCGTTCCGAAGTGGTACGAGTATGTTTGCCTGATGCAGCGGTCCCCTTGGATCATCTGGCCGGTCCTGTTCCTGGCCCTGTTCGTGACCTTTCTGCTGCATTTGGTTTCCGGTCCTGTTGACGTACCATTCGGGGAAGCGATCGCGGCCTTGTTCGATACCTCGGGTGAGGGTCTGGGTACCCAAGTGATCCGGAAGGTGAGGGTGCCAGAGGGGCTGACAGCTGTGGTCGTGGGAGCGGCGCTGGGAGCTTGCGGGGTGATGATGCAGACCTTGTTCGGGAATCCGTTGGCGGGTCCTGGTGTGCTCGGCGTGACCTCCGGAGCGGGCCTGGGGGTCGCACTGGTCATGCTTGCTTCGGCGGGTGCATCCCTTCCCGGGCTTTCTGTCGATGCGTTGGTGGTAGCTGGTGCTTCGTGCGGTTCGTTCGGCGTGTTGTTGTTGATCCTCTGGGCCGATCGTCGGCTCCAGGACGGTGTTTCCTTGTTGATCGTGGGATTGATGGTGGGTTATTTCTGTTCGGCCTTGATCAGCATTCTGGAGGTGGCAGCAGGAGCGGAAGCGCTCAAGGGATATGTGTTGTGGGGTATGGGCACCTTTGCCGCGGTCGGTCCCGATCGATCACCGCTAGTGTTCGGTCTTCTGGCAACCGGCTGCGTATTGGCGATGGGGACGGCGAAACCGCTTGATGCCATGCAATTGGGCGAGACTTACGCCGCCACGATGGGCTTGCAAGTGTCCCGAACCAGGACCTTGGTCGTCGTGCTCACAGGGTGCCTTGCTGGTGTGGCCACCGCCTTCTGCGGACCGATCGCCTTCCTCGGCCTTGCCACACCGCATGTGGCTCGGGGACTGTTCGGCAGGAGCGATCATCGTTTCCTGATCCCTGCGACCATGCTGCTGGGGAGCATTCTTGCCCTGCTTTGCGCCACGGTGGTCCGGAGCACGGGACCGGTCTCTGCATTGCCCCTCAACGCCGTGACGGCCTTGCTTGGGGTGCCTGTCGTCGTCTGGGTGCTGATCCGTGGTAGGAGATGGATGCGGATGGGATGAATCGTCTCCTCCATACGGAAGGCCTTGTGATCGGTCACAGAGGGATCCCGTTGTGCGCTGCGATCGATATGGAACTGACGGCAGGCGAGCTTACCTGCCTGCTTGGAAGCAACGGCTCCGGTAAGACCACGCTGGTCCATACCCTGGCCGGTTTGATCGCACCGCTGGAAGGGAGGGTGATGACCGGGACCGAACGTGTTGATGCCCTGAGCGCCTTGGCAAGGGCCCGAAGGATCGCAGTGGTCCTCACCGACCGACCCCGGAACCGCATGATGCGGGCGCACGAGTTGGTCTCCCTGGGTCGCTTTCCATGGACCGGCATCAGTGGCCGTCTGGGTGCGATCGATCGTGCGGTGGTGGAAGATGCGTTCGCTGCGGTCCAGGCGGCGCATTTGTCCGACCGGGCTGTGCACACGTTGAGCGACGGTGAATTGCAGAAGGTCTATCTGGCACGCGGTATTGCCCAAGGTGTGCAGGTGTTGCTGTTGGACGAACCCACTGCGTTCCTGGATGTGAGCAACCGTGCCGAATTGCTTGTGCATTTGCGGACCGTGGCAAGGACAAGGAACATGGCGATCCTGTTCTCCACGCATGACCTTCAACCGGCACTGCTGGTCAGCGACAGGGGCTTGTTGCTGCACGATGGCAAGGCCTGGTCAGGGACGGTTCAGGAATTGCGCCGGAGCACCGTGCTTTCCGATACGTTCGACAGACCCGGAACGATCATCGACCCCGCCACGGGGACCTTCGATCTGAGGCCTCTGAACTGATGGACCCGGCCTTGGCCGGGTCCACACGGTCACGTTGTGCCGAGCATCTATTTCTTCAAGGCGTCACGGATCTCTGCGAGCAGCTTTTCCTCGTTGCTCGGTTCCGGTGGTGCAGCAGGTGCCTCCTCCTCCTTCTTTTTCATACTGTTCATGGCCTTGACGACCATGAAGATGGCGAAGGCTATGATGATGAAATCAATGACCGTACTGACGAAGGTGCCGTAATTCAACATCACGGCTGGGGTGACCACCTCTCCACCTTCCATCACTGCGGGTTGAAGCTCAAGGGCCAGCTTCTTGAAATCCATGCCACCCAGCAGCATGCCGATCGGTGGCATCAGGACATCACCGACGAAGGAGGAGACGATCTTGCCAAAGGCGCCGCCGATCACGATACCCACGGCCATGTCGACCACATTGCCTCGCATCGCGAACTCCTTGAACTCTTTCATCATAGCCATCTGTTCTTCGTTTTGGTGCTTGGACGGTGAATTTAGCTGTTGGTCACGTTCGCTCGTTCCGCCGGCTCCAGCAACAGGGATTCCCGACGTTCGAGACCGTTCTCGGAGCCTTGGAGCTCCACGCGCCAGGAGCCGGACGTCCGGATATACATGATCCGCTGAGGGAAATCATGTTCCGGAGCGTGGAAGAGGAGGGTGTCAGTCCCGGTGGGCAGAAGTTGGAACCGGATGGCAGCCCCCCTGTTCTGGGTGGGGACCTGTGCCAGGTAGACGGCACCTGCAGCGTTCACCTCGATCCGCAGGTGTTCCACGAAGACCGTGTCCTCGTTCACCATCACGAAACCAAGACCCGTCAGGGCCGAATCGCCATCCGCCCGCCACTGCTCGTGGAAAACAGTATGACCATCCGGCGCCCGGTCCATCCAGTCGCCCCGGAGCTGCATCACTCCTGTCATGGTCATTGAAGCGTCGTACGCGGCACCATCTGAGCGGGCTTCCCGCTCGGTGTTCGCAGGCTGTTGGTCCCCCGTGCATCCCAGGAGCAGGATCGGGAGGAGGAGCAGGCGGTTGTTCATGCGCAAGGGATGTGCAACGGTGCAAGGGATCCAATGCGCTGCCTCACGCTGTCCGGGATCCGCACCTTGGAGGCTCGTTCGTAGTCGTACATGACCTGCACTGAAGTTCCCTCCGCGACCAGTGCACCTGCGGCGTCCACGGTCCGATAGGTCATGTGGAAGCTCGTGTTCCCGATCCGGTCCACACCGGTATGGATCGTAAGTGTACTGGGCCAGGTCACCGGTCGATGGAAGCGGCATTCGGTCGCGGCCAGGATCACGCCCAAGCCCTGCTCCTCGTGGCTCTGGAGCACGCCGATGCGTTGCAGGAGATGCATACGGACATGTTCCATGTGTTCGAAGTACACCACGTTGTTCAGATGACCGAAGAGGTCCTGCTGACCCCAGGCGATGGCGATATCCATGGAGAGGGGAAGCCCTTCGTTGGAAGCCTTCACCGCAATTCCTTCTTGAGCTCCCGATGCTGCGCGCGCAGACGTTCCACTTCCCTACGGGCACGTTCCACCTTCTTTTCCAT
>JAGQVN010000063.1 GCA_020437905.1 Flavobacteriales bacterium | reverse complement strand
TGCACACAAGATAAGCGATGTGGTGTGAATTCCATATGAAGCGTTCATAAACTATGCTATGTCTATCCAAGCCTTGCAATGGGTATGAAGGACGCACGGGAGGACGGCGCGGATCGGTGGGATCGCGATGGGGCGCCTAACTCCCGCGCGAAATGGGGTAAGCTTCGCCGCGGAGGTCGATCCAGGGTCCTGCCCGATCTTCACTTTCCAATCCTCGTCATTGCAGGAAAGCCCTCCAGTCCATGCGGTTGCTACTACTTCATTGGCGTTATCGATGTACCAATCACAATCCGTCTGTCCAGCGAAATCCTCAATGGGGCGCCAGTGGAGCCGCCCATTGTCATCGGTAACCACCACCTTCTCTATCACTTTGTTCACGTCCTCATAGTCGGTTGGTAGCTCGCGCACGCGAATGGTGCGGTCCAATACATCCAGGCGCTCCTCTGGTTGTGCACTGGCACCGTACCAATCGCCGATGCCCACATGCACCTCGCTCCCGTTCTCCACGGGGAACAGCTGCATGGCCTCCAGGCCCTCCAGAGAACTGTTACCGGTATTGGTCGATGAACTGTATTCACTGGTGAAGATGAAGCGCATGCGATCGCCAAGCCACGTACCCGGGTTGTCGCTCCACTGGATCACCGCATCACTGTAGTCGGACAGGATGGAGGCACCGGGGTCTGTTAGATCGGACGTGGTGTACTTGTGTCCGATGTACATCTGATCATTGTTCCCCGTGAAATTGATCCCGTTCCGCATCCAAGGCCGATAGCCATTGTCCTGTGCGTTGTTCGTGGCCGCTGCCAAGTGGAGCAGGCTGAACGGCCCTGGACCGCCAATGGAATAGAACTGATCCACATCCGGGCTTAGCAGCAGACTACCATCCTTTATCTGGCTGGCGAAGCCGCCAACCGTGTAGGTGGCGTCCTGCTGAAGGAGCATACGCCGCACCGCGTTCGTGTACCACTCGATCGGCTGGTTCGCCTCATGCTTAATCATCAGTGGATCGTTCGTCACCGTGTTGTCCCAGCCGACGAAATCGGTCGCTGAATTGAAGCTGTTGTTTCCCTCGAACGTCACCTGCGCATGCCCGGTCGCAAGGGCCAGCATGCAGGCGGCCATAATGAATGACCGCAAGAAATTCTTCGCTTTCATGGTTCTTCGTGTCTGTTGTTACCGACAGGACCGGCCGATGCTATTCGGCCAATATGAACTTGATCGAACGTTGCCTCCCGCCTTGCTGCATCTGCAACACATAAGCGCCACGTGCCAATGCGCCCACATCCGTGCGCCACGTTCCAGCCAATGCGTTTCCTGCCCATAGCTTCCGCCCTAAAGCGTCGCGGATCGCCACCCAAGTACCCTGCGGCAAGCCACTCAAACACACTTCGCCAACCGCCGGGTTGGGAAAAAGCACCACACCCTCCAGCGCTAGTTCAGGAACACCAAGCGCCATCGGACAACCGTCCGAGCTGGGCGATACACACACATTGTCTATCAACGTGTACCCGCGACCTTGAATCTCAAGATGCTCCAAATGAAGGGTGTCCGTATTGGCGTTGTTGAAGTGGTTGCCCAACATCACGTACTGGTAAGCGCTGTCCGCCACGAAACTTCCGCTCACCAAGGTCCACTCCGCCGTATCCGCAAGGATACCGGTATGCTGGATATGGGCATGGTTCACGGGCACTGGCAAGGGATCCCCGGGTTCGTGTTGACGAGACTCCATGGTAAAAAGCATCCCCACTCCGCTTGATGCGATCCACGCCTGATTGCTTTGCCCATCATTGCGAAAGGCAGCGTTCGCATAGAAACTCGCATGGTAGGTCTGCCCGATCACCAACGGAGCCGACAGTTCCACCATCCAATACTCACGCGTACCAAATTGCTCGTTGTACGTGATTGCCCCGGCGTAAGCCTCTCCTTCGTATGGATACTGGAAAGTCGCCATGTTTAACGGCACACCATTGAAGGCTCCGTATGGCAAGCAGCTTTGGAAGTGATCTGTCGTCCCACCACCCGTGAACCAATGTAGTGGTCCTGTATCCGGATAGTAGTAGGTGTTCAATTCCAAGCAAGTATCCGCTTCCTCGAAGCTCGGGTTCGGGATCAAATTCTGGGCTTGAGTGGTGAGAGTATTGCAGCAGACTACCGCAACAAGTACCGCAATGCGCATGAATCCATGCGCGGAGTGGGCTGTGTTGGCGGAGTTCATCACGTTCATTGTTCGTATCGGCCGGGAGCATCGTCCCGGTCCAAATTGCCACGCCTTCGGCACCTGGAAGACGCACCGTGCCTTGCACGGCGCTGCCTTCCGCATCCGGCCCACCTGGTGGTACCGGGTGCTCACCGCCCCACATGGCGCATGGCTGGGTCCATGCCGGGTCGGTATCTTTGCTTCAGCTTGTGTTCATGTTCCTATGCCTTAGGGGGTGAATATGTAGCGACCAAGGCCCTCGGTGTTTGCGCACCGGGGGCTTTTTCGTGCGGCCCCGGCAGGGGCCGTGTAGGGCATATGGGGTGTGCTCCTCAGCATCGCTGCTGTTCCTTGTTCATTCCATATTGGTCCTGGCTCGGAGCAGCACCAGGGACCGCTGTTATGCACACAAGATAAGCGATGTGGTGTGAATTCCATATGAAGCGTTCATAAACTATGCTATGTCTATCCAAGCCTTGCAATGGGTATGA
>JAGQVN010000062.1 GCA_020437905.1 Flavobacteriales bacterium | reverse complement strand
CTGCAAGGTGGCCTGCGGGATGCCGGATTCGACCTCGGTGCCACCAATAGTTGCGTGACCCCGGTATACCTGCATGGAAGCATCGTGGAAGCCACCGGGGCCATTGCGGACCTGCGCGAGGACAAGGGTATTTTCTGCAGTGTGGTGGTCTATCCCGTGATCCCCAAGGGAGAGATCATCTTCCGCCTGATACCGACCGCGGTCCACAGCCTGGAGGACGTGAAGCGCACCGTGGAGGCCTTTGCCGAGATCAAGACCAGGCTCGAGGCCGGTGCCTACAAGGGTGAGCGCATACTGGACATGAAGCAGTCCTGACCTACTGGAAGCGCAGCCGGTCGATGCTGTAACGACCGCTGCCAAGCAGGAAGATCGCCAGGTACATCATCAGGTACATCAAGCTGGGCTCCTTGTCGCCCATCGGATCCCCACCGTGCTGGACGAACGCAGCCACGCCCATGGTGATCACCAAGGGAATGGTCGCAGCCCGGGTCCACAGGCCGAGCACCACGAGTATGGCGCACACGAACTCGGCCAGCACGACAAGGGCCAGCGATACCGGTGAACCGACCCCCAGCGGATCGGGGAACGAATCCATTCGGTCCGTGAACCCCAGGAGCTTACCATAGCCGTGCTGCACGGCCATCAGCCCCCCTGCGCTGAGACGCAAGACCAATGAGCCTAGATCGGTCGAGATGGGATCGGAACGTAGGAGCATGGCCGACGATATGCCGCGAACATAGGGGCTTCCGTCAGGCCCGACCCGCGCCCTTCTAGATGGATTTCAACGTAGTCCGGTGGGATCTGAAACCATTGCAGGCCGATCTCGTTCAAAGGCGCGATATGCTCAAGACCTTCGTACCAAGCCTGGTGGTCCTACCGGTGCTCGCTTTCGCCCAGCCCGGGCGCTCCGATGTCGAGCAGGGTCTGACCGCCGTACGGCATGAGGACCATGCCCAGGCGGTGGCCATTTTCAGTTCGGTGGTCGCTGACCGGCCGCAGGAGACGAAGGCTTGGTTCTACCGCGGTCTGAGCCGGGAGGCCTTGGGCGACCTGGAAGGGGCCCAGCATGATCTGGAACGTGCCCTGGCCCTGGATCCGAGCGATCACAACATTCGACTGCGTCGCGCCGAGCTGTTCCTGAGCAAAGCGATGTATGAGGCATCCCTGAACGACCTGCTCCTTATCATCGAACAGGCACCGGACCATCCGATCGCCGATCATGCGCGATTCGATAAAGGACAAGTGCTGGTCGCCATGGGGCATTACGAGGATGCCTACATGACCTACGATGAACTGGTCGATCGTCGGCCCCAGGACGCGAAGGCCCATTGCAATCGAGGTATCGTCCTGGCCAACCTGGGCAGGCACGAAGAAGCTGTCCAAGACCTGGACCAGGCGATCGCACTGGAACCGGGATTGGCTCGCGCCTATGGCCATAGGGCGGTATCGCTCTTCGAACTGGACCGACACGATGAAGCGTGCCAGGACCTGGTCAAAGGGCGTGAGCTGGGCGATATGACCGTAGAGGAGATGCTGGTCATATTCTGCCTCTGAACTTCCTCCGATGCCGTCCTCCTTGCGGACGGTCTCTGGCAAAGGGTCCCCGGGAACGGGGGCCCTTCGTCGTTCCTGGGAGGGCTTCAGAACGTACCTTCACACCCCTTCGACCAGAAAGACCCCCTCATGCTTTATCGACCAAAGCCGAAGCTCCACCGAGCACTGTTCCTTTCCCTCGCTGTCTTGCTTGGCTCTCCAGCAGTCCATGCATTGGACAAAAAGAAGGAGACGAAGGAGCCCAAAAAGGAAGAGGGCATTAAACCGCTGAAAGAGATCACGGCCAAATGCCGGTTGTTCAAGGGGTTATACCCCATCCTGCGGGATACGGCCAATGGCGACCTGTATCTGGTCCTTACCGAAACGCTGCTCGGGCGGGAATTGCTGCACTTCAGTCAGGTGGTGGACGGCGTCGTGGATGCCGGCTTTTTTCGGGGTGCCTATGGTCAGTCGCGCATCCTTCGCTTCGACCGCTATTTCGATCGGGTGGACCTGATCCAGCGTAACACCGGCTACTATTTCGATCCCGAAAGTCCTTTGAGCAAGGCGAGGGGCGCGAACATCAATGAGCCGGTATTGCTGTCGGAGAAGATCGTGGCCATGAACAAGGCGCAGGACAGTTTGATCATCAAAGCGAACGAGCTCTACTTGGGTGAGGGACTGGAGCAGATGAAGCATCCGGCTCCAAAAGGCATGGAGGACCGATGGTTCGACCTGGGAAAGCTGGAGAAGGATCGCAGCAAGGTGCTCGACGTGCGGAACTACCCCATGAACACGGATGTGATCTCGGAGTATGTGTGGTCGAACCCGTATCCGAGGGTCCATGGCGGTGAAGAGGTCACGGATGCCCGAAGCGTTTCAGTGAAGGTCCACCACAGCTTCATCCAACTGCCAGAGAACGACTTCAGACCGCGCAGGGATGACCCAAGGGTCGGTTACTTCTATGACCAGATCGAAGACATGACCACCACGGATGCCGTTAATTACCGCGATCAGATCCACCGGTGGCATTTGAAGAAGAAGGACCCGGCAGCGCGGGTCAGCGATCCGGTGGAGCCGATCACCTGGTGGATCGAGAACACCACGCCGAAGGAGTTGAGGCCATCGATCCGGGAAGGTGTTTTGGCCTGGAACGAAGCGTTCGAGCTTGCAGGGATCAGCAATGCCCTGGTCGTCAAAGAGCAACCCGACACCGCATCATGGGACGCCGGCGACATCCGATACAATGTACTGCGTTGGACAAGCAGCCCGGAGCCTCCGTTCGGCGGCTACGGTCCAAGTTTCGTGGACCCGCGCACCGGGCAGATCCTCGGTGCCGATGTCATGTTGGAATACGTGTTCGTGACCAACAGGCTGCGGGAACGGGAACTGTTCCGTATCGCAGGCATGGGCATGATGGCGCTCAGCGAGGAGGAGCTTCTGCACAGCAAACAGAACTGCACCTTCGCCAGCGACCTGCACATGAACGTGCTTTTCGGCAGCACCGTGCTCGACGCGATGGACCTTTCTGAAATGGAGCGCTCGCGCTTCCTTCAGGAGGCGTTGCGTGATCTGACCTTGCATGAGGTCGGGCATACCCTGGGATTGAGCCACAACATGAAGGCCAGCAGCATCCATACCGTGGAGCAGCTCAGGGATAAGGAGATCACGGGGCGTGAGGGCATCACGGGAAGCGTCATGGATTATAGCCCGGCCAACCTGCCCTGGGAGCCGGGTGACGAGGTCGATTATTTTCACAGTACACCGGGCCCCTATGACAAATGGGCGATCCGCTATGGGTACACGGAGATCGCGGGGAACAAGGAAGTGGAGAACGCCAAGCTGCGCGAGATCCTGGCCGAGTCCACCTCGCCCCTGCTCATCTTCGGGAACGATGCGGATGATATGCGTTCCCCCGGTCACGGGATCGATCCGCGCGTCATGATCTTCGATATGAGCGCAGACCCCGTCGAGCATGGGCTCCGCACCATACAAATCGCGGAGCGCACCATGGCCACGGTCAAGGACCGCTATGCCACCGGTCATCGGAGCTACCAGGAACTGCGCGATGCGTACATGGTATTGACAGGAAGGATGATCAATGCCTGCAATGTGATGACCCGTCAGATCGGAGGGATCTACGTCGATCGCTCGTTCGCCGACCAGGAGACCAGTGAAGTGCCATATCGGCCCGTCGAAAAGGAGACCCAGTAACGGGCGATGCAGGCTTTGCGGGACCATGCCTTCGCCCCGGATGCCTTTCTGCAGGGGCAGGAGCTCCTGCCCTATCTGCAGCACCAACGGCGCGGCTGGTCGCATTGGAGCTACAACGAGGATCCCCAGATACATGACCGCATCCTGTTCGCTCAAGAACGCTTAATGGATCAATTGCTGCACCCGAACACGCTGCGGCGCAAGATCGACGCCGGTCTGTATGGAGACGGATACGGACTTCCGGCCATGCTCTCGGACTTGACCGATGCCGTGTTCGAGGAGGACCGGGGCGGGTCGGTGAACAGTATCAGGCAGAACCTGCAACGTGCATACGTCGAGCGCTTGAACAAGATGGCCTCGGGTACCGGCCGATACCGGCATGCCGAACAGGCCATGGCGGTCTACGAGTTACAGCGGATCAGGAAGGGATTGGTGACAACCAATGTGGACCTCTCCACGAAGGCGCACAGGACGGCCCTGAAGCTGGAACTGGACCGCGCCTTGAGCACGGACAAGTGAGGCCGGCGCATTATCTTTGCGCCCCTTTT
This sequence comes from Flavobacteriales bacterium, assembly GCA_020437905.1. Lineage (GTDB taxonomy): Bacteria > Bacteroidota > Bacteroidia > Flavobacteriales_F > PHOS-HE28 > PHOS-HE28. The sequence continues at coordinate 9,154 of JAGQVN010000062.1, read as the reverse complement.
TACGGTCGTTCGTAGGGCCGTTGGAGAGGCATCGTCATGAAGATAGAGGTCCAATTACCGGACGGATCGGTCCGGACGTATGAGGAAGGCACCACCGCCCTTGAAGTGGCCCAGAGCATCAGTGAAGGGCTTGCACGGAACGTGCTGGCCGCCAAGGTAAATGGCGAAGTCCGCGACGCCATGCGACCCTTGCCGGGCAACTGTTCCCTTCAGCTGCTCACCTGGAACGACGAGGACGGCAAAAGCACGATGTGGCATTCCTCTGCGCACCTGATGGCCGAGGCCATTGAAGCGCTCTACCCTGGGGTGAAGTTCGGGATCGGCCCGCCCGTGGAGAACGGCTTTTATTACGACATCGACCTGGGTCCGGACCGGACGATCGGGGACAATGAATTCGAGGCCATCGAGAAGAAAATGCTCGAATTGGCCAAGCGGAAGTCGCCCTTTGTGCGGACCGAAATGCCCAAGGCCGAAGCAATCTCCTACTTTGAGAAGAAGGGGGACGAATACAAATTGGAACTGCTGGAAGATCTCGAGGATGGTTCCATCACCTTCTATCAGCAAGGGGACTTCACCGATCTGTGCAGAGGCCCGCACATCCCGGACACGGGCTTCATCAAGGCGGCCAAGGTCACCAGTGTGGCCGGAGCCTACTGGCGGGGCGACGAGAGCCGCAAACAGTTGACGCGCCTATACGGGATCACCTTTCCCAAGCAGAAGGAGCTGACGGAATACCTCGCGCTGGTCGAGGAGGCGAAAAAGCGTGACCATCGAAAACTGGGAAAGGAGTTGGACCTGTTCACCTTCAGCGAGAAGGTGGGACAAGGCCTGCCGCTATGGCTGCCCAGGGGCACGGCCCTGCGCGAGCGGCTTGCCGACTTCATGAAGAAAGCCCAGGAGAAAGGCGGATATGTGCAAGTGGCCACGCCTCACATCGGTCTGAAAGACCTGTATGTGACGAGCGGCCACTATGAAAAGTATGGCAAGGACAGCTTTCAGCCCATCAGTGCTCCCGGCGATGATGCCGAAGAGTACCTGCTGAAACCGATGAACTGTCCGCATCACTGTGAGATCTTCAAGAGCAGGCCGCACAGTTACAAAGACCTGCCCATTCGCTACGCGGAATTCGGCACGGTATACAGGTATGAGCAAAGCGGCGAGCTGCATGGTCTCACCCGGGTGCGCGGTTTCACCCAGGACGATGCGCACCTGTTCTGCCGGCCCGACCAGGTGAAGGAGGAGTTCATCAAGGTGATCGATCTTGTGCTGACAGTATTGAAAGCCTTGGGGCTGACAGACTACGAGGCCCAGGTGAGCCTCCGGGACAAGACGGACCGGAGCAAGTACATCGGCTCGGAGGAGAACTGGACGCGGGCCGAGAACGACATCCTGGAAGCTACCGCAGAGAAGGGCCTGAAAAGCAGGATCGAGTACGGCGAAGCGGCTTTTTACGGGCCGAAACTCGATTTCATGGTGCGGGATGCGTTGGGTCGTAAATGGCAACTGGGTACCATTCAAGTGGATTACAACCTACCGGAGCGTTTCGAACTGGAGTATGTGGGCAGTGATAATGCCCGGCACCGTCCGGTCATGATCCATCGGGCCCCGTTCGGGTCGCTCGAACGCTTCGTGGCGGTGATCATCGAGCACAGCGCCGGCCGCTTCCCACTGTGGCTTGCACCGGAACAAGCCGTGGTGCTTCCGATCAGTGACAAGTTCATTGACAAGGCCCGCGAGGTCGCCGGATCGCTGAAAGATTCCGATATTCGCGCCTCCGTTGACGAAAGGAACGAGAAGATCGGGCGGAAGATCCGTGATGCGGAACTGTCCAAACTGCCGTTCATGCTCATCATCGGGGAAAAGGAGGCCGAGCAGAACAGCGTGTCCGTCAGGGAACATGGCCAGGGCGATCTGGGTACCATGTCCATCAACGCCTTCACCGAAATGGTGCAGCGCAAGGTGAGGGACCAACTGGGCGGCCTTTGAGCAGTATGGAACGAACGAAGTAAAGCGAGTGGCAGGACCATTCAGAAGACGACCAGGTGGCCGACGCGGCTTCCGCGGCAGGGTACAAAAGGAGGATCCCAACCGCATCAACCTGAACATCCGCGGGGTAAGCGAGGTGCGTCTGGTGGGCGAGAACGTGGAGCAGGGCGTGTATCCTTTCGCCAAAGCCATGGACCTGGCCGAGGAGCTCGGCCTGGACCTGGTGGAGATCAGCCCGAACGCCGACCCTCCCGTCTGCCGTATCGTGGACTACAAGAAGTTCCTCTACGACCTCAAGAAGAAACAGAAGGAGCTGAAGTCCAAGCAGGCCACGGTGGAGATGAAGGAGATTCGCTTCGGACCCAATACGGACGAGCACGACCTGAATTTCAAACTGAACCACGCCCGCAAATTCCTGAACGAAGGACACAAGGTGAAGGCCTTCGTGTTCTTTCGCGGTCGTTCCATCGTGTTCAAGGAGCGGGGCGAGATCCTGCTGTTGAAATTCGCACAAGAATTGGAGGATATCGGCATCGTGGAGAGCATGCCCAAACTGGAGGGCAAGCGCATGATGATGTACCTCGTACCCAAGAAGAAGAAGTAACACCCATCCCAAGCAAGAAGGCCATGCCCAAGATGAAAACGATCTCCGGAGCCAAGAAGCGGTTCAAGCTCACCGGCACCGGCAAAGTGAAGCGCAAGCACGCGTACCACAACCACATCCTCACCAAGAAGCACAAGAAGCGCAAGCGCAACCTGGCGAAATTCGCTCTGGTGCATCCCAGTGAGGAAAAGAACATTCTCGATCTGTTGAAATGAACCCCGCTCTACGGGTGGTAGAGTTGACCAGGGCGTGATGCACCAAAGGGTCCTGCTGAGCCAGGAACGCGCACGACCAAAAACCAAGAACAATGCCTCGGAGTAAGAACAAAGTAGCAAGTAAGGCCCGCCGTAAAAAGGTGTTGGCCATGGCCAAAGGCAGCTTCGGCCGCCGGAAGAACGTGTTCACCGTTGCCAAGAACAGCGTGGAGAAAGGCCTGACCCATGCTTATGTTGGCCGTAAACTGAAGAAACGTGACTTCCGCGCCCTCTGGATCCAACGTATCAACGCTGCAGCACGTCAGCATGGCATGAGCTACAGTGTGCTCATGGGCCGATTGACGAGCTCCGGCGTCGACCTGGACCGTAAAGCCCTGGCTGAATTGGCATACAGCGACCCCGCCGCCTTCAAGGCCGTGGTCGATAAAGTGAAGTAAGGCGCGAACAGTGCCCCTGTAAAGGCCGTTCCTACCGGGACGGCCTTTCTGCTGCATGCCATTTGCAAGGACCGGTATCTTTACAACATGACCCCTGTCGTGAAATTGTGGTTGCGTCTCCTAGGCATTGCCGTATTGACGCTGATCGGAGGGGCTGCCATGTACGGTATCATCTACGCACCACGGTTCTTCAAGGTCCTTGCCATGCTCGTACTGGTCTTGGGCATCTACCTGCTGTACCTGATGGTGAAGCACTGGTTGACCGAGATCAGCGCATCACGGAAGAACGCTTCATTCACGGAGGCCGAGATCATCGAAGACTGAACCTATGCTCAAGGACCGCTTCATGGACCTGAAGAACAACATCCCTGCATTTGCGGCCTTGGTCACCCTGGCCATCGTCCTCATTGTCATCTTCGCCAATTCGTTCCGTTCGGTCGATCCCGGGCATGAAGGCGTATTGTACCGTCCTTTTGGAGGCGGTATTGACACCTCGACCGTATTCCGGGAAGGGGTCCATTTCATCATGCCCTGGGATGATGTCATCGAATACGACATGCGGAAGAAGACCAAGGAGATGGACCTGTCCGTCCTGGACAGCAAGGGTCTTACAGTGAACATCTCCATGAGTGTGATCTACCGGATCAAGTCGGGTTCATCTCCGGTCGTTCACAATGAACTGGGCGCGGATTACGCAGAACAGATCATCAAGCCGCAATCCCTGGCGATCGTGCGTGACATTGTGGGCGGCTACCAGGCCGAGGACCTGTACAGCGTGAAACGCAATGAGCTCCAGGAAAAGGCCGAAACGCAGCTCAGTCAAGAGCTTCGCCGGTATTACCTGATCACTGACGCGCTATTGATCAAGGACGTCGACCTTCCCGAACAGATCGAAGCGGCCATCATCGCGAAAGAAGAGCAGGAGCAGCGGAACCTGCTTGCTGAAAAGAAAAAGACCGAAGCGTTCGAACTGGCCAAGGCGAAGGTCCAGACGGCCAAAGGTGATTCAGCCAGCCGCGTGATCAATGAACAGGCCGAGGCACAGGCCATCAAGATCAAGCAGGAGCAGTTGGCCCGTTCGCCTCAGTACATCGAATATCTGCGGGCCCAGGCGGTGCTGGAAACGGCGCGTAAATGGAACGGCGAGTACGGTTCGGGCAACGTGTTCGGAGATAGTCCGGTCCTGCTGAAGAGCCTGAAATAGGCCGTACCGAAGTGGTCATCCGATGCGCTTTCCTGGTTGGATCGGTCCCCTGCTCAGCCTTTCACTCCTTCCCGCTTTTGTCCGGGCGGAGGTCGACGGACCCCTGCAAGCCGGATTCGAAACGGCCGAGTTCCTGGAAACGCTGCGCATCAGCACCGCACAGGCGGACAGTGCCTGGTGGCCGGAACTGATCCCCCCACCCCAGCAATACCGGCGCCTCCATCGCAGCGCGGTGGTGGGGCTGCTGAATCGCTGGGACCTGTATGCGGACTCTTCCGGAAGGGTCTGCGTCAACCTGCGCGGCAGCACACCCGAGCTGATGAGCTGGGTGGAGAATTTCCATGCGGCCATGGTCCCTGCCAAGGGCATGGTGAACCTGAGCGCTTCGCAACAGGTCCGATACGACCTTTCAGACGACACCCTGGCATACGTCCATGTCGGTTGGGTCATCGGGTTCTGCAGCATGGTCCAGGACATCGATGCACGGCTGGACAGCTGCTTTCGGGAAGGCATCCGGGATGTCCTCGTCACCGGCCATAGCCAGGGCGGTGCGTTGGCCTACCTCGTCACCGCTCACCTGAACAGGAAGCGCGCATCAGGAGCCCTCCCTGCCGACCTGCGCATCAAGACCTACTGCAGTGCCGCACCCAAGCCCGGCAACCTGTACTTCGCCTATGACTTCGAAAAGGCCACCTTCGGCGGCTGGGCCTATAACGTGGTGAACACCAAGGATTGGGTGCCTGAATCACCCTTCTCGATCCAGACCGCCGCCGATTTCAACGCACTGAACCCCTTCACGAGAGCGCGTAAAGCCATCAGAACCCTGCCGTTCCCACAGGATGTGGCCCTGGCACATGTGTACGGCCGCATGGACCGCCCCACCCGAAAGGCCGAACGAAGGTTCAGGAAGAACCTCGGGAACCTGTTGGCCCGTTTCGCGCGCCGTGAACTACCTGAGCTGGAAACGCCCGAGTTCGTGGAAAGCAGCGCCTATGTGCGCGTAGGAAATACGGTGCCCATGGAACCGGATGCCGCCTACCTGGATCGGTTCCAGGAGGACGGTCGGAACATGTTCGTGCATCACATGTTCCCACCCTACTACCACCTGGCCCTGCTGTTGCGGGACCCTCCGTGCCACTGAGCTAGGCCCATCAACGGACCACCTCGAACGGACGCCGGTCGATGACCTGCCCGCTGGCATCTCGCGCCAGGAGCACGTATGCACCGGTCGGCACATCGCTCATATCGATGGTCACCAGCGCATTCTTGTTCAAGCGAGCGGTCCGACGCAGCACCAAGGCCCCTTCCCCATCGAACACATCCAGGAAAGCGGTGCCCTCGAATGCCTTGGATGAGCGGACAGAAAGCGCTTGATCGGCGGGAACGGGAAAGAGCTGCAGGACTCCAGGCGCCTGGGCAGCCGCCTCAGTCCATCCGGCCACCGCATCGCCTTTCGCGAACGCGTACTGACCCTTCCGGAGCACGTTCATGTCCATGTTCCCCACGCCATCGGTCAGGGACCCGGTGTTGATGGTCAGATCGGGATAGATCGACCAGGGATCCGAAGCTGTTTCGCGATAGACCAGCGTGGCGTCCAGCTCGTTCCCACCGAAAAGGTCAAAATCCAGGTCGGTGGGGTCGCTACCGTTGTAATACACCTTCCCTTCCAGCTGCGTCCCCTGCGGCCAGAGGCCATCGACGATCCAGTAATGGCTGGAGGAGATCTCGTACACTCCCCATTCCACGGCATCCTGGTCCGGTCCAGCCCAGATGTGTTCCACACGGATCAGCGTGCTGTCCGGGATGGCCACATCATCGATCCGGAAGTCCACGTACGGCAGGATGGAAAAGAAATTCCCGTTCGGGGGCACGGTGAACTCATGGTCCATCCGCGCCTGGTTCAAACGGGCATGACCGTTCAGGATGGCCATGGCAGGCTCAAAGTCGCATGGCACATTGACCGGGGTGAACTCCCCGTCCGCCATCACCTGATACTCCTGGCGCTGGCCGGTAGCGCTCACCAGGGTCAGATCGAGTGGTACATCCCCGTGGAAATTGGGCGCCGCGCGCAACCGCTGACGCAGCAACAGGTCCACTTCCCATTGGCCACCGGTGTTGGAGGCGTTCATAGTCTGCACCACGAAGACCGAGTAGCCAGGCGTGAAGACCCAGGCATCGAAGAACGCATCCAGGTCCTTGCCGGTGGCGGCCTCCAACGCATCGCGGAACTGCGCTGCTGTGAGCGCCTGATCACTTTGCGTCACCTGCACCGTGGTCATTCCTTGACGGAACAGGCTATCGCCCAGATAGGCGCGCAGGTTGTGCAGCACAGCAGCGCCCTTGTAGTAGGTGTGCTCCCCGTAGATGTGGGCATCGGGAATGCCGGACAAGGGTTGGTGGCCATCGTCCTCGATGTACGCCGAACGCAGGACAAAGAGCATGTTGTCCTTCACGGCCTCTACGAGGGCATCCCTTCCACCGATCCACTCTTCCACGAGATGACCGCTGTACTCCGCGGGTCCCTCTTTCAACCACATGTCGTTGTGCGTGTAGGGGGTCACCACATCACCCCACCACAAATGACCAAGCTCGTGGCTTAGCAGGGAACGGTTGCTGCTGATCGGCTGTGCCGGCATGAAGTCCGGAAAAGCGATGTTGGTGGGGATCTCCAGTGCGCCGTCGGTGGTCATCACGTAGCCAACACGTCCCCAGCCATACGGCCCGTACCAGTGCTCGCAGGCATCGATCGCATCGGCCACGTTCACCATCTTGTTCACCATGCTGTTCAGTTGACCGGGCTTGGCGGTGAGCGTGATCGGGTAGTTGCCGTAGGCCCCGACGTGGGTCCAGGTCGAATCCTGGTAGTTCGAGACCGCGATGGCTGATAGGTGGGTTGGGATCGCCCGGCTCAAGGAGAAGCTACGGACCACCGTATCGCCGCCCAGCTGCACCTCACCCATGAAATCGCCCTGACAATGCGCCCTGTACGCGCCAGAGCTCTTGACGTGGTAGGTGTACGTGGCCCGTTCCACGAAGGAATCGAAGCAGGGATACCAGACCTTTCCGAAGTTGGGCGGAATGGTGGTGAGACCAATGCCCAAGTTGTAGATGTAGCCTTGCTCAAAGTAGAAGCCGCCCCATCCGGGATCGCGGTGTGGCGTACCCTGATAATGTACCGTAAGCTCGTAGTCCGTACCCACGTCAGGAACGAAAGGCAGGTCCACCTTGAGTATCTCCCCATCGTGGCTGAAGGGTACCAAAGCGTTGTTGACCATCACCGAATCCACGGTGAGCTGGAACAGCTCGAATCGGATGAAGGTCTGGCCGCTCATCAAGGGGGAGAACGTGATCGTTGTCGCAGCCGATATGCGCTCATTCGCCACATCGGTCACGTCGATGGCGATATCGTAATGCAGGATATCGAAGGTGTCGCTGCGCGCGATCACTTCCTCGATCTGGGCCAGTTGCTTGTCGGTCAAGGGTTGCATGCGCGCCGCTTCCTGGCTGCGGAAGTAATGGCAACCGATCTTGTGCGGCGGTTGCGCATAAGCCAGGGTGGTCAGCAACAGGAACAGCGCAGGTAGCAGATGCTTCATCGGGTTCATGATCGAATGCGTCACGAATTTACGGCAGGGCCAAAACAGGCGGGAATCGGGGGTCGGGAGCGGGAAGTCGGGAGTCTTGAGTCGGGAGTCGAGAGTCTGCAGTTGGCAGTCGGCGGACCGACCCACCTCATCAACGGGTTCACGAGGAGCGGTCTGACGATGAGAGGGCCGCGACGAAGTGATCTCATCACTCGGGTAGCTACCACGCGACATTGGGATCGCTTTGCCCAGGTTGGGCTCGCGAATGCGTTGCGTAAGGGACGTCCCCGGCCGCGTCGCAGATCTCTCCGCAGGCTTTGCGTCTTTGCGCTGAACCCTAGCTATGCCTGTACACGAAGCCGCTCCCCTTCTATCTTTCCGGTCGCGGCTCAAGACCAAAGGGCTGCTGCCTTCTCACGTGATCGCCACTGGCCGCTTCCATGAACTGCACGTCCTGCGAAGGACCCAGGTCGGTGCGTTCCTGGGCAATGCACAGGGTGATGAAGTCCTGTTGCCATGGGCTCATTGTCCAGCCGACCTCGATCGCCACGAAGTGCTCCGTGTTTTCGTGTACCGCGACAGCCAGGACCGGCAGGTGGCCACCACCCAGGAGCCTTTGATCACGTTGCACGGTTTCGCCTGCCTGCGGGTCAAGGAGATCGCTTCCATCGGTGCATTCCTCGATTGGGGCCTGGACAAGGACCTTCTGGTGCCCTTCCGCGAACAACCAAAACCCATGCGGGCCGGACAGCAATGGGTGGTGTATCTGGACCTGGACAAGCGTTCCGACCGCTTGTTCGCCAGCGCCAAGATCGACCATCGCCTACGACCCGCGCCGCCGGAACTCGAAGGAACGGAGCAGGTGGATGTGCTCGTGTACGAAGCCCGTGAGCTGGGTTGGTCCGTGATCGTGAACGACCGGTACAAGGGCTTGATCTACGCGAACGAGACGTTCAAACCTGTCCGAGTGGGCGAAGTGCTTACCGGATACGTGCGGGCGGTCCGGGAGGATGGCAAATTGGACATCAGCCTGGAGCCCCTGGGGTATGATCGCTCGATCGACGAACACGTGCGGGTCTTGACAGAACGCCTTCAGGCGAACGATGGCACCTTGCCGTTCACGG
>JAGQVN010000001.1 GCA_020437905.1 Flavobacteriales bacterium | reverse complement strand
TCGCCCCAAGGTGGGCCAGGAGTTCCGCGTGCTGGTGGACAAGGCCGAGGCCGGCCATTACATCGCCCGCACCGAGCACGACTCACCCGAAGTGGACAACGAAGTGCTGATCCCGACCGAAGGCAACTACCTCCGCATCGGCGACTTCGCCCAGGTGCGCATCACCGAAGCGCGGGAACACGAGCTGGTGGGGGAGGTGGTGTAAGCCAGAACAAGAAGGACACTATCGGTCCGTTCCAGGCTCTACTGTTTTACCACTGGGGATCGTGCTATTACGGTTCCATGGGCGTCGAGGACCTGAAGCACATACGTCCCGGGGGCACAACCTGTGAGGGAGAAGGTGCTGCTTATCCGAGATACTTGCAGCTGCTTTCCAAGTGCGTTCAGCAGACGGATCGAATGTGCCTTTTCGATATAACCCACATGGACTAAATCCTGTGCGGGATTAGGCCAAATGGCCATGATCAACGGATCAGAGCCAGCATCCAGGCCACTGATGAGCGCACCATTTATACGTGCAATACCCCTACGAGCGACACCATCATAACTGGTAAAGCTTCCGCCTATCAGGATCTTTCCATCGGGTTGAACAGCGATGGAGCTGACCTGACCATCTGCGCCGGCCCCCGAATCAAATGCGCTATCCAAGCTGCCGTCGGCATTGAGCCGAGCAATGCGGTTCTGCGGAGTGCCATTGTACTCTGTGAAGCCTCCGCCGATCAGGATCTTCCCATCCGCTTGAATGGCGATCGAGGGAATACCGATGAAATTCCCTGTCGGCCCGGTCCCAGGGTCGAAGGAAGCGTCCATGCTACCGTCCACATTGATGCGTACGATGCTGTTCCGTCCGCTGCCGTCATAATAACTGAATGGGCCGCCGGCTAAGATCTTCCCATCCGGTTGTTGGGTGATCGTTTGGAGCAGCGCATCAGGCCCGGCTCCAGGGTCGAAAGAAACGTCCAGGCTACCATCGTTGATCAGTCGGGCGATACGGTTACGCGGTGTACCGCTGTAGCTGGAGAAAAAACCAGCGATCAGGATCTTGCCGTCCGCTTGAAGGGATATTGATGCGACAGTGTTGTCAGCCCCTGAAGAAGGGTCAAAGGAATTGTCCAAGCTGCCGTCGGTGTTCAATCGGGCAATGAAATCGGTCCCTGAGCCATTGAAGCTCGTGAAGTTCCCTCCTATGATGATCTTGCCATCCGGCTGGATGGCGATCGAAAAGACCGTAAGGCTTGTCCCTGAGCCAGGGTCGAATGTGAGATCAAGACCTCCATCCGTGTTCAGACGGGCGATGCTACCCCTTGGTATACCGTTGTAACTGGAAAAACTTCCTCCGATCAGGATCTTCCCATCCGGCTGCAAGACAATACATGTTACCAAGCCATTTGCCCCGTTGCCAGGGTCGAATGTGCTATCCAGCGTTCCGTCAGGATCAATGCGGGCAACGCGATCACGGGATACTCCATTGTAACTGGTAAAATTCCCTCCGATCAGGATCATCCCATCCGACTGCAGGGCAACTGTCGCACTCCCAATGTTCAGCCCTGTACCCGGATCAAAGGAGGCATCAAGAGTGCCGGGTTGGGCACCAACGATCCCAGAGAGCATGAGACCGAACACTAGAACCGAACTACTGCGGACCATCTTCAGGGCTTCAGTGAAACCCTAAACTACGAGTTCCTAATAAAGACGTTCAAGGCTGAGATTCGAGCTGAACCAGGCCAAGGTGGGCCATGAGTTCCGCGTGCTGGTGGACAAGGCCGAGGCCGGCCACTACATCGCCCGCACCGAGCACGACTCACCCGAAGTGGACAACGAGGTGCTGATCCCCACCGAAGGCAACTACCTCCGCATCGGCGACTTCGCCCAGGTGCGCATCATCGAAGCGCGGGAGCACGAGCTGGTGGGGGAGGTGGTGTGATCGCCCGATCCGCTACCTTGCCTTTCGACCCGAAGCTCATGAAGTCCTTGTCCCTCGCTACTTTTTGCCTTTTTCCATGCTTGCTCCATGCGCAAGCCGGTTCGCTGGACCCCTCGTTCTCCTCGGACGGGTACATGACCCATGGCTTCTTTCTGGAGAACGACTTTGGCCGCGCCGTGATCGAGCAGCCTGATGGTCGGATCCTCGTGGCCGGGAACTCCTTTCAACAAGGGAGTTCCTATTTCGGTGTGATGCGCCTGCTCGCGGATGGTTCCCTTGACCTGAGCTTTGATACGGTCGGTTACACCACGATACGGCCGGGGGATGACAATGCCGCGTGCTTCGCGTTGGCCCTGCAGCCGGATGGCAAGATCGTCCTGGCCGGGTATGCCTTCAACGGCCTGCAGAACGATGCAGCCCTGGTGCGCCTGATGCCTGATGGACAGTTGGACCCTTCTTTCGGGTCCGGCGGTATCGTGCAGACCAGCCTGGCACCGGTCGGCATTGAGCTGTATGCGATCGCCATCCAACCCGATGGGAAGATCGTGGTCACCGGCAACGGATTCGATGGGGTGAATGGCGAAGTGATCGTGCTCCGCTACCTGACAGACGGTACGCTGGACCCAGCCTTCAATGGTCAGGGCTACACGACCATGGCATTCGGGAACAATGGTGTTGCATACGGTATGGCGCTGGAGAGCGATGGTGACATCGTCGTGGCAGGCTACGTGGAAACGTCCGCTGGCCCGGATGTCATGGTGGCCCGCTTCCTGAGCAATGGCTCCCTGGATAACAGCTTCGGTGCGGGAGGTGTGGTGATCACCGACCTGGGGCTGGTCTGGGAGCGTTTGCAAGCCGTGCGGATCGACAATGACAATTCGATCGTGGTTGCCGGGACCGTAGGAAGCAGCTTTATGAACCTTGACATCTTCGTGGCACGCCATCTCATGAACGGGGATCCGGATCTGTCCTTTGACGGGGATGGTCAGGTGATCATTGACGTGGAAGGCGGTGAGGACGGTGCGCAGGCGATCGCCATCCAGGCGGACAGCAAGATCCTCGTTTCAGGCTACGCCGAGGTTTCGGGCCAGGTCCGTTGTGCGGTGGCCCGCATCGAACAGACCGGCGGTCCGGACATGAGCTTCGGCATGAACGGCTTGGTGACCAGTGATCTGGGACCCGTTTCTTCACGGGCACAGGCCATGACCATCCAACAGGACGGCAAGATCCTCGTGGCCGGGAACGCCGAAGATCTCCTGGGTCAGGACGCTGCGGTGGCCCGCTATTTCAGCGGCTTGGAGACGGGCATCACAGAGCGATCCGAGAATACCGGGCTATTGGTATACCCGATACCCGCGAACGACCGGGTTTTCGTCGAACTGAAAGGGAACGAACGCGGCGGGCCGTGGCAGCTGCGCGATGCGTCCGGGCGGACCGTGCGGGAAGGCCACAGTCGCGGATCGCGGAATCTGGCGATCGACGTGCTGGATCTTCCGGCAGGGACCTATGCGCTGCAGTGGTCCACGGATGACGGCATGAAACGTGCGTTGTTCGTGCGCTGAACGTGCTTGCCTCGAACGGTTCAAGCGGTGCGGTATTCGTTCATAGGGTGTCAGATAAGGGCACACCGGCGTAGGGGAACAAGAACGGCCCGGACCAATGGCCCGGGCCGTAGCTGTTCCACAAGTTGACCTCAGTTCCTGACCACCAGCTTATCCATATGGACCTGATCGCCGGAAAGGATCTGCACCACGTACAGGCCTTCCGCCAGCGCATTGGTCAAAGGCATGGCAATGTCCCCGGATCCGTTGAGCTCTGTCAGCGAGAATTCCTGCACGAGGCGACCGCTGCGGTCCGTAATCTGTACGCGGACCGGATCCACTTCAGCATGGATGTGCTCGTAGCGCAGGTACACATCCTGCCCGGTGGCCGGGTTCGGATACACGCCGAACGACGGCTCCTCAAGAACGGTCAGTGATCTGGGCTGCGCGCCAGGGCCCATGCTGGTCGTGCAGAAGTCCACATCCGGATTGGTGATCTCCACCGTACAGACCTCTCCGAAGGGACACCAGGTGCTGCCACCGTCGAAACTGGCGCGTACGCTGACGTCATAGTTCACCGTCCCGCAAAGCAGGGGAAGCGTATGCCACGTACCCAGCACGAGTGCGGCGTTGTTCGTTGCGATGCGCCGTTCAAACCCTTCGGCGGCATATTCGAAGCGCCATTGGTACTTGTCCGCGCCCACGATGGGGATCAACCAGATCTTGTCGGAGGCCCCGGCGACCTTGCCGGTCACACCGCAGGAGTACTTCCATGCGTCGTAGGGCAGGTCGTAAAGCTTGGTGGTGGGGCAGGTGCTCGGTACGGAGACCACTTTCAGGCGGCATGCCGGTCCGAAGTTCCCGTTCACACCGTTCACCCGTGGGCGGATCCGAACGTTCAACAGGGTGTCCTGGGGAAGTGGCAGCGTGACCATGGTGTTCAGCCGGAGGTGGCAGGCCCGGGTCGCATTGGCCGGTCCGAAGCCTCCGCTGACCGCATGACTGCGGAACATGTAGCGGTTGTAGCCTCCTTCCGGGTCGAAGAACCAGAATTGGTAGCCATCATCGGTCTGATCACCTAGGCCCCACTCAGCACTGACGGCGGGGTCCGGCGTGCACGCCACGAACTCCGTGATCAGGAAGTCCTCGCGGTCGCAATCGGAAGCGATCAGCTTGACGCTGCCGACCGGGTCGCAGGTGGGAAGGCCTACTTGCGCGCTGCTCCACGTTCCTTCGCCATCCCCCATGTTGTCGATCACCCGGTTGCCAAAGGGGTCCTGAAGCATCCAGCCACCTGGAGCTGCGATACCATCTCCACCCAGATCGTTCACGACCAGGTGGAAACACGCGTTCTCCGGGATGCAGACCGGCAGGGTATAAAGCGCATTATCCGCGAACCCGCTACCTGAGGCCAATACAGCACTCGTGCCGTCCTCGATCACCTCGAAAGTGGTCTCCGATCCATTGCCATCGGTGCGGAGGGTGAGGGTCCAGTCGGTGCAGGGCAGGCTTCCGAACCGCCGTGCGTATAGGGTGCCGCTGGCATAAGCGATCGTCATGCGACCGAATGCGTCGATCTCCAGCCAGCTTCCGGGCTCTTCGTCATTGATCGTGGCCGAGATGCGGTTAAGTCCGACGAAGTTCCAGGAACTTCCATCCCAAGCTTGAACAATAGCGCGTCGATCGGCGAACGTATTTGCCACGCACGCGATAACAGGCATGCCAGCAGGATCCAATGCAAGGCTCACAAAATCCACACCCAAGCTTCCGAAACTGGTGCCCCCTAATGACGACCAAATGCTACCATCCCAGAACTTCACGGTCGGCTTGCGTGCGGATCCCAATGCGGCTTGGGCCACGTAAGCGACGTAGATATTCCCAGAGCCGTCCAAGCGCATGGAACAGTGGTCCACAGCGCCTGCACTGATCCCTGCAGCATCGACATAGTTCCAGGAAGAGATCCCATCCCAACGCATAACACTGGCCTTGTTGCCAGCGGTGCCATCCGCGAAAGCGACCACGGGATTATCGCTGGCATCCATGACCAGGCTGGTGTAGTTCGCGAGTCCACCACTGAACCCTTTGGCGCCCACCTCCACGAAGTTGGTACCGTTGAAGCGCTCGACGGTCACCCCATCGCTATGCGCGTAGTCGCGGTAGGAGACCACCGGTCGCCCTAGTGCGTCCAGGTCCATGCTGATGAAATTCGTGGCCCCGTCGCTGAAATTGGGTAAGCCAACAACGCTCCATGTTCCGTCGAAGCGCTGGACCGTAATGGCAAAGCCATGCGACTGGTCGCTGTATGCCACATAGATCACGCCTGATGCATCCACCGCGATGTCAGGGTGGTCGATGGCGCCGTCGCTGAAACCGGAAGTGCCGACGAGATCCCAGGAGGTGCCGTTCCAACGCTTCACGCTCGCCTTACCGCCCTGGCTCATGTCAGCATAAACCACCACGGGCTCTCCATTCTCATCCAGGGTCATACCGGGATACT
>JAGQVN010000061.1 GCA_020437905.1 Flavobacteriales bacterium | reverse complement strand
CCAGGCGAAGTCGCTCGAGCGCGCGGCAATGAGCTCTTTGGATCCGTCGCTGCTTCCGCCATCGACCACCAGATGCTCCAGATCGGGGTAGGCCTGGTCCCGGACCGAGTCCAGGCATTCCGCCAGGTAACCCACCTGTTGGAAACTGGGCGAGATCAAGGTTATCCGGGGCAGCTCCTTCATGTGCATACCTCTTCGAGCAACTGCTTCATGCGCTCAGCAGTGCGCTCCACGCTGAAGCGTTCCGATACGAAGGTGTGTCCTGCAGCTCCCAGTTCGCGGGCACGTTCGCGATCACCTGCCAGTTCCCGCATGCACGCGGCCAATGCCTCCACGGAGCCATCGTATAAAGACCCGTTCCTTCCATGCAGGACCAGTTCGGGGGTCCCTCCGCTGTCATGCCCGATCACGGGGAGTCCACACGCCATGGCTTCCACAATGACCCTCCCGAACGCCTCATTCCGGGAAGCAGAGATCAGAGCATCAGCACGCTCGTACAAGGAGAACACGTCCTCCACGAACCCGGAGAGCGTCACCCTATCCTCCAAGCCCAATTGATCGATGCGCTCCTTCAACCTGCCTGCTTTACCACCTCCCGCGATGATCAAGTGTACGTCCATCCCATCCTGAACGAGCCTGTGCAGGGCTGAAACGGCTTCCAGCTGCCCTTTGCTCTCATGGATCAGGCCCACCATCAGGAAAACGAAAGATGCATGGGCGGGACGCGCTTTCATGCGATCCCGAAGCTCGGTATAGCGCTGCGAACGGAGCACGCCGTTGGGCACCACTTCGATGCGGACGCGATCACCGGCATAGCGATGCACATCAGCCTCCACTGCCTTGCTGATCGCGACGATCAACGACGCGTTGGCCAGCGCTTTCCCATACACGACCCTACCGGCATCAAGGTGAAGACCATAGTGCCGCTCGGGCATCTCACGGATGTGCCACACATGCGGAAGTCCCGATCCGGCAGCGACCCAGTGCCCTGCACGGACAGCTGCGGAATTCGACACGATCACCTGAGCACGGTGCTGCTTCACCCGCTCGATCATGGCGGGAAGAAGGGACCGGTCCTTCCGTTCACGGTCGCGGGCAGCCTTGCGGTAGCCCAGGAACTGCCTGACCCGATGATGAACGCGCCCGGAATAGGGTCGTTCAGAGAACCACGGCTGGAACGGGATGACCTCGAACGGGATGCCCTGCCGCTCGAGCTCCGCGGTGAACGGCCCGTCCCGGGGGATCAGGACCAGCGGAGCCAGTTCCTGCCTCCGGCACAGTTCCTCCATCCATTCCAACATGGAACGGTTCGCGCCGTAGAGTTCGGCATAATGGGTGAAGCAGGCCACGCGCAGCACGGACGCGAAGGTCCGAACAACGCCGGGAACTCAGGACCCGACCACCTGTCCGATGATCCGCTGGAGCGTGGCGATCCGATCCTCGATGCGGAACGAGGCGAGCATGTTTTCACGCGCCGCCTGACCCATGCTTGAGGCCACCTCAGGGTCGGTGAGGATACGGACCATGCTCGCGGCCATGCCT
>JAGQVN010000004.1 GCA_020437905.1 Flavobacteriales bacterium | reverse complement strand
GCTCGGTATTGCCTGGTCCGTGCCAGGGGACACGGGGGATGAAGCCCTGCTGGCCAGGAACGCCACACTCCAGGTCGCCGTGAATGACGCCGCGTCCGAGCTGGGAGCCGAGGTGACCCGGGTGACCGAACTGTTGCACGACCAGGGTCTTGAACGGTTTTTGGAACGGGAGGCGGAAATGTTGTTCGGGGCCTGGCATCGAGCAGGTACCGAGGTCCTCATTTATCAGGGCGACTCCTTGGTGTTCTGGTCTGGAAGGGCTCCTGTCAGCGCGGAGCTGCTTGCCGCGCAAGCGGCTGGTCACGTGAGGCTGAGCGATGGAGCATACCTGCACGCCGAGCGACACCGGAATGACCTCCATGTCCATGGGCTACGCCTGCTGTGGTACGCTCCACCGATCGAGAACGAACACCTGATGCCTGGTTTCGACCCTTCACTGAACGCACCCCATGGCATGGAGGCTCTTTTTGGGCCAGGTGTGGGCCCCGTGATCCGCGATGGTGAAGGTGAGGTGATCTTCCGTACCGGGCTTGCGGTCGGATCGGATCATAGCGGGAATTGGCAGCAGGCAAGGCCGCTCCTTGCGGCCTTGGGCATGACCCTATTGCTGCTTGCCCTCTGGCTGGCCTCCGGGGCCTTGTTCACGCGTCGACCGTTGCTCGCGGTCCTGGCCCTGCTGACGGGCTTCCTTGCACCCCGCTTTCTCGCCGCGCAGTTGGGCAGCCTTCCGCTCCAGGAGCACATCCCCTTGTTCGACCCGGGTCTTTATGCTGCTTCGAGCTGGTTCCCGTCGCTCGGTGATCTGCTGATCGACCTTCTGATCCTACTGGCGCTTATCGCTTGGTGCAGGACATACCTGCTTGGGCTGTTCAAGGACAATAGGAAAGCCGCCGCTGGGATCTTGACCATGTGCCTGCTTCTGGCCCACGGGATCAACCGGATGTTGCACAGCCTGGTGGCCGATAGCCGGATCCCCCTCGATCTGTATGGGGTTCAGGGCTTCAATGGATCTAGCGCCCTGGCCATTCTCGCAGCCGGCCTGATGCTGGGTGCTTGGGTCCTGAAGGCCGACCTGTGGGCACGCGCCTTACCGCGCGTGCCGGGCTCGAGGTACGCGTGGGTCCCAACGCTGGCGATCGCCCTCGTGTTTGTCCTATGGCAGCATATGATCGGGGTCCGTGACCTGTTGGTCATGCTCTGGCCCTTTCCCTTGCTTGCCATCGTTGCGATAGCCCGTCGTTCGTCGTACGCATTGACCGCCATGGTCGGCGTACTGGCCATTTGTGCGGGAACCTGCGCCCACGCATTCACCAAAAGCGATCGCGACCGGGCCGGTAGCGAACGCGGCATCATCGCCGAACGACTGCTGGCCGAGGACGACCCGGTCGTGGAGCTTCTTTTTCGCGAAGTGTCCCCCCGGTTGAGCAATGACCTCAGGCTTTATTCCATGCTCTCTGGTGGAACGCCCTGCACCGCTGCCGAGCTGGACCGTTCCGTGCGTCAGGAGCACTTCAGTGGGTACTGGGAGCGCTATGATGTGCGCCTGTACGCCTATGACCTGGAAGGACGCATGCTGTGCGCTACGGACCCCTCGCCACCCGAACCCTTCCCCGGCCCGCTCAGCTTTCCGGGAGCCTCGCTCCCACCTGCGGACATGCCCAACCTTTCAGAGGGCATCGGACAGGATAAGCGCAAGTTCTTCCATGCGCGCATAGCGGTCATGGCGAACGATACCGTTCCGCCAGGTCAGCTGGTCGTAGAGCTGCACCCCAGGCTCATAGCCGAGGGCCTCGGCTATCCGGATCTGCTGATATCAGGTCAGGAGCGAGGGGGCCTGCACGATCATTGGACCGAACGGGGGCGTTATGACCGAGGGGTGCTTGTCGAAAGCTCCGGATCCATTGCAATGCCCATGCGGTGGGAGTCCGGTCTTGTTCCGCTGCAACGTGATCGGCATGTGCTTCATCCTTACGGAGACCCGAAAGGACAACTGATGGTACTGTGCAGCAGCAGCCCCACGCTCCTGGACATGGCCACAGCGTTCAGTTACTTGTTCGCGATCTTCTCCCTGCTCGTTGCAGCCGTCGTCCTAGTGTTCCGAATGGTGCATTGGCGCACGGACCGGTCCATTTCCATCGCGACCAAAGTGCGGGCGGCCCTGGTGCTGTTCAGCATGGTCGTGCTGGTGTTCTTCGGGGTAGGGGCCCAACGCTTGCTCTCACAGGCCCAGAATGAACAAAGCACCGGCTCGCTCCTTGACAAGGCCCGTTCGGTACATGCTGAGCTTCAGCGCAAATTGGCCGGTGCGGGGCCGCTGCGTGGTAATGGCGACGCTTACCTCGACCATGTTCTTGGGCGGCTGAGCAACATATTCTTCACGGATATCCATGTGTACCGGCGCAACGGTCGGGTGTATTCCTCCTCACGGCCGCAGCTGTTCGCCAGCGGCCTCGTTGGTCCGTGGATGGACCCCACTGCATTCCATGCATTGACCCGGGATCTGGACAGTTATCACGTTCACCAGGAGCGCTTGGGCACGACCACACATCGGGCCGCGTACATGCCACTTCGAGATCCCAATGGTGTGTTGCTGGGCTATCTCGGGCTGCCCTCTTTCGGTGAGCAGGCCCGTGCGGAACAGGAGCGGGCGTCGGTGATCGTAGCGGTCTCGAACCTGTTCGTGCTGCTCTTCGCACTGAGCGTCCTGGTGGCCGTGTTCATCAGCAATTGGACCACCCGACCCTTGGACCTGTTGCGGCGCAGCTTGAGCAAAGTGGCGCTTACCGGAGCCAACGAACCGCTCCGTTACCGGGGGCAGGACGAAGTGGGCACGCTGGTGGAGGTGTACAACCAGAAAGTGGAAGAGCTCCGACAAAGCGCGGAGCAGCTCGCCCGGTCACAAAGGGAAAGTGCCTGGCGCGAGATGGCCCGGCAGGTGGCCCATGAGATCAAGAACCCGCTCACACCCATGAAGCTGAGCATCCAGCATTTTCAGCGCTCCTGGGACCCATCACAGCCGGACGCACAGGACAAGTTGGAGCGCTTCGGACAAGGGCTCGTGCATCAGATCGACGTCCTGAGCCGCATCGCTGGGGAGTTCTCCCACTTCGCCCAGATGCCGCCAGCACACCCCGAGGAAATGGACCTGCGTGAGGTGGCGACCTCGGCCATACAGCTGTTCCATGGAGAAGGCTCAACGGCGATCACCCTGGACGCAAGCGGCCCGGTGCTCGTACATGCGGATAAGGAGCACCTGCTCCGCGTGTTCAACAATTTGCTGAAGAACGCGGTCCAGGCCATACCAGAGGAACGCAAGGGGCGTATCAGCGTACGGATATCCAAAGTGGGTGCACACGCGACCATAGCCGTGGCGGACAATGGCTCCGGTATCCCTCCGGAACTGCATGAGCGTGTGTTCGAGCCCAATTTCACCACGCGCAACACCGGTATGGGCCTGGGGCTCGCCATGGTGCGGCGCATAGTTGAGCACGCTGGTGGGCGGGTCCGCTTCGAAACCATGCCGGGCCAAGGCACCACCTTTTTCGTAGAACTGCCCCTGCGGAACTGACGGATACATTTGTAGAGGCGATCGGATGATCAGACGATCAGACGATCAGATAATGTCCGATCAACCATGTCCTACGCGAATCTGCTGATCACTGATACCGACTCAATTCGGACCATCACCATCAACCGCCCCGACCAGCTGAACGCCCTGAACCGGGCCACCATTGATGAGCTGGACAAGGCTCTGGACGCGGCAGAGAAGGACAAGACGGTGCGCGTGCTGGTCATCACCGGCAGTGGGCCCAAGGCCTTTGTCGCTGGGGCGGATATCAAGGAGTTCGCGGACTTCAGCGTGGAGGAAGGAAAAGCCCTGAGTGCGGATGGTCACAAGAAGCTCTTCACGCATGTAGAGCGTATGAACAAACCGGTGATCGCCGCCGTGAACGGCTTTGCGCTGGGCGGTGGGCTGGAGCTGGCGATGAGCTGCCATTTCCGCGTCGCCAGCGACAACGCCAAGCTGGGCCTTCCGGAGGTGGGTCTGGGTGTGATCCCCGGTTACGGTGGCACACAACGATTAGCGCAGCTGGTGGGAAAGGGGAAAGCCATGGAGATGATCCTGCTCGGTAGCGCAGGCATGATCCCTGCCGAAGAAGCCATCCAATGGGGCTTGGTGAACCATGTGGTGCCCGCCGAGCAATTGCTCAGCACCTGCATGGAGCTCGCCGGGAAGATCGCGCGCAACAGCCCCACCGCGCTGGGTGCCGCCATCCGTGCGGTGAACGCAGCATACGAGCCGGGTGCAGATGGCATGCAGCGCGAGATCGAGGAGTTCGGCAAGTGTTTCGGCACGGCGGACTTCAAAGAAGGCACGAGCGCGTTCATGGAGAAGAGGAAGGCATCATTCACTGGAGCCTGATCCACAGATGACACCGATGACGCTGATCAATTGTAGTTGTGGCCTCACGGTAGGCTATATATCTGTGTCATTGGCGCCATCTGCGGACTTATTGCATTGAGCACCCTCCGCAACCTCGCAAGCCAAACGGCCATATACGGGCTGAGCAGACGCATACCAACCCATGGTATATTCGCGTTGAACTTCGACCCACATGTCCAAGAACACATCCATCCTCCTGGGCGATCACTTCGAAGCCTTTGTGGCCAAGCAGGTGAAGTCAGGCAAGTTCACCTCGGTGAGTGAAGTGATCCGCGCGGCCTTGCGGCTCTTCGAGGTGGAGGAGACGAAGAAGGACCGTCTCATCAAGGAGCTGAAGAAGGGTGAGCAGTCAGGCTTCATTCCCGACTTCGACCGGGACAGCTTCATGAACGACCTGCATCGCAAGAATGCCCGCAAGGGATGACGCTGAAGGTCAGCCAGGCGGCCGCCGATGACCTCGAAGGGATTTGGCTCTACACCGTCGAACACTGGTCCGTGGAACAGGCGGATCGGTATTTGAGCCGGATCCTCGACACGTTCCACCAGATCCTGCTTGCCCCGGGTGATGGAAAGGACTTCGGGCATGTGCGCTCGGGTTATCGGGCCATGAAGGCTGGTTCACACCTGATCTTCTACCGGTCGGATGAAGCGAGTGGTGCGGTGGAGATCATCCGGGTGCTGCACGGGCGAATGGACCTCGACAACCGACTGGACCCATGAGCGCCCTCCGCAACCTCGCCGGGCAGACGGCCATATACGGGCTGAGCAGCATTGTTGCGCGCTTCCTCAACTTCCTGCTCACCCCGCTGTACACCAGCAAGGGCGTATTCGCACCCGAGGAGTACGGCATCATCACCTCGCTCTATGCGTGGGCGGCCTTCATTACCGTGGTGCTCACCTTCGGCATGGAGACCACCTTCTTCCGCTTCGCACACCGCAAAGAGCTTGATGCAAAACGATCGTATGCGACCGCATTCTACAGTGTGGCCGGGATCTCGGTCTTTTTCATGCTCCTCAGCGCCTTGTTCTCCGATGGCATGGCCAACGGTATCCGCTACCCGGAGCAGGGTTCCTTGGTGCTGATGCTCGCTATCGCGCTCGGCCTGGATGCGATGACGGCCTTGCCGATGGCGCGACTCCGCAATGACAACCGCCCTTGGCGCTTCGTGTTCGTGAACGCGGTCAACGTGGGTGTCACCATCGCGCTCAGCCTCTACTTCTTCGCTTATGCCAAGAGATACGACCCCAGCATCGGCGTGGAGTACGTGTTCATCATCAACCTCATCGCCAGCGCAGGGAAGTTCCTGGTGCTGGTGCCGCAATGGCCACGTCTCGTCGCCTTCGACAAAGCGCTGCTGCGTCCGATGCTCGCCTTCGCCGCGCCGCTCGCTATCGCCGGTCTTGCCGGCATGGTGAACGAGACCGCTGACCGCGCCGTGCTCAAATACCTCCTGCCCGAAAGCATCGCGGATGAACAGATCGGCATTTACGGCGCCTGCTACAAGCTTTCCATCCTCATCACGCTCTTCATCCAGGCTTTCCGCATGGGCGCCGAACCCTTCTTTTTCAGCCACGCCAACGAGAAGGACAGCAAAGAGACGTTCGCGCGCATCATGAATATGTTCGTGGCGGTGTGCATGACGGCCTTCCTGGTAGTGATGCTCTTTCTCGACCTCTTCAAGTGGTTCATCCCGAACCCGGCCTACCATGCGGGCCTGAGTGTCGTGCCCATCCTCATGCTGGCCAACGTCTTCCTCGGTATCTACTACAACCAGAGCGTGTGGTACAAGCTCACCGACCGTACACGCGCAGGCAGCACCATCAGCATCGTCGGCGCCATCATCACGCTCGTGTGCCTTTTCGCGCTCATCCCTGGCATGGGCTACATGGGCGCAGCGTGGGCCACGCTCATCTGCTACGCGAGCATGGCCATCATCAGCTACTTCTGGGGGCAGAAGCACTACCCGGTGCCGTACAACGTGAGCCGCGTGCTGTTGTACATGGCTGGGGCGGTGCTGCTGTGGTGGGGCTGCGAGCAGCTCCCAATGGAAGGTGGGATGAAGTACGCGCTTCGCACCAGCGTGCTGGCGGCATTCGTAGCGCTCGCCTGGTGGAAGGAGCGAAGGATCTTTGCGGGCCTTTAGTGACCCATCACCACGGCTCGACCGATCACCATACCCCGCTCGGTCAATGCACGGATCAGGTAGTGCCCGTTCGGCAATGCGGAAGTATCCAACCTCCAAGAGGACGTGCCCCGCTGCGGTACGGCTTGATGGACCAAGCGCTCCTGCGCATCGTGAACCTCCAACGCCGTCATAGACCCCGGCCCGCTTAGCTGGACCGTGACCTGGTCCGTTGCCGGATTGGGGAAAACCGCTAACCGACCTGGGAGGGTCGGCTGTGACCCGACACCAAGGAAAAGGTCAAGCGTATCCCACGTAAGGAACAGCCGCGGTGGTACTGAGCCGCTGTACATATCCTTGGTGCCGTACGCAATGAATCCGGTCGGAGTGAGCGCGATCGAAGATCCCTGATCCGTCAACGAATCCCCATAAGCACGTGTACACACACTGTCGCCCAAAGCGGAGATCGATGTGACCGTAAGCTGCAACCCGGGCGGTGAGCCTCCTCCAGCCCTTCCAACGGCCAGGTAACTGGTGTCCGGGAGCGCCAGGATCCGTTCAAAGCGCATCCCGTAATTCCGGTCCCAAATGATGTTGCCCAAGGTGTCCAAATGGACCAATCTGCTGTTCGCGTATTCATGGGGCATGAGCATCAGCAGGCCACTGTCCAACGTCGTGATCAGGTCTGCAGGGTAACGGTAGGAGCTGTCTGTCACAAAGAAGGCACCCTGTGGTGCTCCATTCTCGTCGAGCTTTTCCACCTGAATGAACACTGTGTTCTGCCCAACGGTGTCCAACGCAGAAGCCGCGATGTAACGTCCCCCGTCGAACGCGCGCGTACCAGCCTGTGCCGTGAGATAATGATAGGTCTGCTGAAAGGTGGTCAAGGCGAGCGTGTTCCCTTGACCGTCCAGTACATGGTGTTCGAACCAATTGGGTTGCACGTAGCCGATCTGGATGTTCGGCTCCTGGGTATCGAGCGCCAACAAGTGTATCTCCTGGTTCGGGGTCTCCCAGGCATCCGCCAATACACGTGAACATGGCTGATCGTATTGATGCCCCCAGAGCACATTGCCCGCCTGGTCGATCTTCAGGGCGAACAACTGGGCCATGGGCAAACCTGAAATAGCAATACCGCAATACTCGTAATTGCTCTGTGCAGTGCCCGCGATCAGCGTGTTCCCGTCGATCAGGTCCACCACGTGGGAAATGGCCCATGGCTTGATCGAGTCGATACGGTGCGTCCATAGCGTATCACCGGTCGGTAGCGTCTTCACCAGATAAGTCGCGATGGACGGATCCTCGAACGGAATGCCGCTACCCGGCGTCCACCCGCCGTGAATGCTCGCACAAAGAAGCAAGTTGCCGTCGCTGGTGCGATGCATCATGTGCGAGTAAACACGGTGTCCGGGATAGGGATACTGGTTCGACCAATCCACCCACTGCGCCTGTAGCACCTGGGCCAGGGCGGTAACGAACAGTACAATCAGGGGACAGCGCATGTCCGGCGTTTCTCCAAAACTAAGCGCTCAATGCCATGTCCCCACTTACGATCTTTGACCCATGACCACCCTGACCCGTGCTCAACTGCAGGTGCGCATCCTCAACAAGAGCAAACACCCCAGCCCCTCCTACGCCACGGCCCATAGCGCGGGCATGGATCTCCGTGCCAACCTGGAAGCCCCGATCACATTGGCTCCCGGTCAGTTCCGATTGATCCCCACGGGGCTCTTTCTGGAACTCCCGGAAGGAACCGAAGCCCAGGTACGCCCCCGCAGCGGGCTGGCTTTCAAGCACGGGGTAACGGTCCTGAACAGCCCCGGCACGATCGACGCCGATTATCGCGGTGAAGTAGGCGTGCTGCTGATCAACCATGGGCAGGAGCCTTTCGAGGTGAAGGATGGCGAACGCATCGCCCAATTGGTCATCGCGCGTTACGTCAGGGTATCTTTCGAGGAAGTTCCGGACCTTCGCGCCTCGGAACGCGGCGCAGGTGGCTTCGGCCATACCGGCACGCACTGAGAGAAGCACGGAATGAAGATCATCGTCCCCATGGCGGGCATGGGCAAGCGGATGCGTCCGCACACCCACACCACCGCCAAGCCTCTGCTACCCATTGCAGGGAAACCCATTGTGCAACGCCTGGTGGAAGACCTGGCAGCCGTGGCCGGCGAGGCCGTGGAAGAGGTCGCTTACGTGACCAATCCCGCCTTCGGGAAACAGGTCGAGGATGAATTGGTGGCCATCGCAAAAGGGATCGGCGCCAAAGGAACCATCCATTATCAGGAAGAGGCACTCGGCACGGCGCACGCCATCCTCTGCGCCCAAAGCGCCTTGAACGGTCGCGTGATCGTGGCTTTCGCCGATACGCTGTTCCGCGCCCAGCTCAAGCTGGACAAGGACTGCGATGGCGTGATCTGGGTGAACAAGGTGGAGGACCCCAAGCCCTTCGGTGTGGTGAAGTTGGACAAGGACGGCATCATCACCGAGTTCGTGGAAAAGCCGCAGACCTTCGTGAGCGACCTGGCCATCATCGGCATCTACTACTTCGCGGACGGTGAGCGTTTACGGAACGAGATGCAGTACCTCATCGACAACAGGATCATGGACAAGGGGGAGTACCAGCTCACCAATGCCATGGAGAACATGAAGCAGAAGGGTGCCCGCTTCAAAGCTGGAGCGGTCGATGTCTGGATGGATTGCGGCAACAAGAACGCCATGGTGGATACGAACACCAAAGTGCTCGACCACATTCAGGCGGAGCCCGGCTTGGTCGGAAAGAAGGGCAAGCGCGAGCATGCCGTGATCATCCCACCCTGCTTCATCGGCGAGGACGTGGACATCGAGCATGCGATCGTAGGACCGCATGTCAGCATCGGAAAGGGCTCGAAGGTGCGTAACAGCGTGGTCAGCCGGTCGATCCTACGATCGGGTTCCCAGGTGGAAGATGCGGTGCTGGACAACTGTATGCTGGGTGAACACGTTACCGTCAAGGGTGAGGCCCTGGACCTGAGCCTGGGCGACCACAGCACATGGGGTTGATACGGATCATTTCCCGCTACGGATGGCTGCTTGTCGGCGGGCTGCTGCTGAGCTGTGCCGGTCAAAAGGCGACCACGGCCTCTCAGAACGATCCGGATGCCTCGGAAATGACCGATCGCACCCGACCGGCCGAGGGTGGCAAGCGGGCCCAGATCATGCGCGTGTTCATGGATGCCACGAACGCGCGGCTCAGTGGACAGCTACCCAAGGCAGCGCAGCTGTTCGAAAAGTGCCTGGCACTGGACCCGGACAATGACGCGGCCATGTTCGAACTGGCCAAGATCCAGCACACGCAGCAAAGACCGGAACAGGCCCTGGCCTTGGCCAAAAAGGCCCGTAACACCGATCCGGACAACATCTGGTACCATTTTCTGCTGGCCGACCTGCACGGTCAATACGGACAAGGCAAAGAAGCCATCAGTGTCTATCGCGACATCCTTACGCGCTGGCCGGAAAGGCATGAGGTACGCTTTCAACTGGCCCATGCGCTGGCCATGAACGGACAGGTGGCCGATGCCCGCAAGGAATTCGAGGCCATCCGCAATACGCTCGGGGAAAGCGAGGAGGTGACCATGCAGGAATACGGCATGCTGGTGAACGGCGGCGAATTGGAAGAAGCCTTGGAACTGTTGGAGCGCGCCCGAAGGAACGATCCGCAGAACATGACCTATGCGGGCATGCTGGCCGATCTGTACGACGAGCTGGGCAGGCCTCAGGATGCCCTTGCCTTGTATATGGAAGTGTTGGAACTGGACCCGGATGACAGCATGGTCCGCTTGGCACTGGCAGAGCATTTTTATGGGGAAGGGAAAAGCGACCTGGCTTTCGAGCAGCTCGGGATCGCCTTTGCGGACCCGGACCTGGACGTGGACACCAAGATGCAGGTGCTGCTCAGCTTCTTCGAAATGACCAGCGCCTCTGGTGTGGGGGACAGCGCACAGGACAGCCTGCTGAACGAGGCTTACCGGCTGATCGACGTGCTGGAGACAACCCACCCGGAAAGTGGCAAACCGCATACGATCAAAGGGGACTTTCTCATGCGGGACGGCCGCTCCAGGGAGGCGCGGGATGCGTTCCGCGAAGCGTTGGTGTACGAAAAGGACCGCTACCCGATCTGGATGCAGTTGCTCCAATTGGACTTGCAGCTTGGTGACGATCAAGCGCTCGCCAATGACGCCGAGGAGGCGAGCGAACTTTTCCCGACCGACCCTACGATCTACCTGTTCCTGGGTATCGGTGCCTCGCGCATCGGTGAACACGACAAGGCCATAGAGGCTCTGGTCACAGGGCGCGACTTGGTCATCGACGACCCTCGCTTGTCTGCACAATTCTGGTCCAGCTTGGGCGATGCCTACAATGAGTCGAACGATCACCCACGTTCCGACGAAGCCTTCGACAAGGCCTTGGAATTGGATCCGGACAACGCCACCACCTTGAACAACTACGCGTACTACCTGAGCCTGCGGGGGGAGCAATTGGACAAGGCGAGCCGTATGAGCCTGCGCTCCAACGAGCTTGCTCCGGGCCAACCCTCTTTTCAAGACACCTACGCCTGGGTCCTCTATCGCAATGGCAAGTTCCAGGAAGCGCTCATTTGGATCGAAAAGGCCCTGGCCTCCGGGGGCGGTGCAGAGGGCGTGATCGTGGAGCATCACGGTGACATCCTCTTTGCGTTGGGCGACAAGGAGGGTGCGCTGCTCCAATGGAAGAAGGCCCAGGAAATGGGTGGGGCCAGCGAGGAGATCGACAAGAAGGTGGCCGAAGGCCGTCCACCACAATGATCGACGGAGCGTCGCATTGGGGTTCGTGGGCCCTTGTGGGTGCGCTCACCCTGCTTGTGGCGTGTTCGAGCAAACGGGCCTTGGTCGACCCAACAGAGCTGCCCCTCCTTCCTGCCGATCTGCTGGTGGAGCGCGTGCTGGCGAACACCGATCGTTCAACCGTGCATTACAGTGCAAAGGCTGATGTGCAAGTGGACCAGGCCTCCGGTAGCCGATCGTTCAAGGCCGTGCTGCGAAGTGTGCGCGATTCCGCCATCTGGATCAGCATCACGCCGGCTTTGGGTATCGAGGTTGTCCGGGCGGTGCTCACAACGGACTCCCTGAAGCTCGTGGACCGCATTCACAACACCTACTTCATGGCCGACACGGCCCAGCTCCGTGCATCAGCGGCCGTTCAGGCCGACCTTCAGCTCCTGCAACAGGCCCTGTTGGGGCTCCCGATCGGCTTGGACCCAGGGCAGAAATACCGTTTGGACCGTGAAAATGGACGCTACATCCTGACGAGCAAAGTGGACCGGGCCCTGATCAAGGCGATGGAAGATAGAGCGACAGGGGACCGCGGTACAAGGGAAGGACTGGAGGGCGTGGTGAGCCGGTACTGGATCGTTCCGGGGGACCTCCACGTGGAGCGGGTCCTGATCACGGACATGGGTCGCGATCAACAGGCGGATGTGCGTTATCAGGAGCATGGCACCGGAGAAGAGCCTCCTCTACCCCATCGCATCTCACTTACTTTGTCCGACCGTGAACGTCATGCCTCCGGTACCCTTGAACTCTCGCGCATCCGAACCGAAGGGCCATTGTCGCTGCCGTTCTCCGTTCCGAAGCGGTTCACGCGTACCGATCGTCTTGGCAATGGGGCTCCTGGTAATGGCGGGAAGCCTGAAGGCCCAGGACCGGAAGGACCTTGAGCAGAAGCGGGGGCAACTGGATAGACAGATCAGCACCACCAACGCGTTGCTGGAGCAGGCGCGCAAGGAAAAGAAAAGCACCCAGCAGGAGGTGCTGCTTCTGGATGAACAAGTGCGGAACCGGCAGGCTCTGGTCGCCAATCTTGCCGAGGAGACACGCACGGTGGAGAAACGGATCGAGGAGGACGAGGCCGTGGTGGTGGCCCTGGAGGGCGACTTGGTCGCCTTGCGCGAGGATTACGCCAGGATGGTGCAGTTCGCCTACCGTAACCGGAGTTCGTACGACAGGCTCAGCTACCTTTTCGCCGCCAGCTCCTTCGCTCAAGCGTACCGCCGCTCCCGGTACCTGAACCAATTGGCCGAACATCGGCAACAACAGGCCCGGGACATTCAGGATACCCAGGTGGCCCTTCAGGACAAGATCGGCATGCTCAGGGACCAGCGGGACGAGAAGGCCCGTCTGCTCGAACAGCAGCGGGTGCAGCGAGACCAGCTCGAGGAGGATAGACGGGGCCGGCAGCGCTCCTTGGACCAATTGAAAAAAGAAGAGGGCAGGCTTCGGAACACGTTGGACAAACAGCGCAAGCAACGGGACGACCTTGACCGTGCGATCCGCAAGGCGATCGAGGCCGAGATCAAGGCACAGCAACGGAGCGGCTCGGCTTCCTCCGGGTTCACCCTCACGCCCGAGGCAAAGGAACTATCCGCCGACTTCGAGAAGAACAAGGGGAAACTGCCCTGGCCCGTGGAACGCGGGGTCATCACCGGCCGATACGGGAAACAACCTCATCCGGTGCTGAAGGGTATTATGATCGAGAACAACGGCGTGGACATCACCACCGAGAAGGGATCCTCGGTCCGGGCGATATTCCGAGGGGAGGTCAGCAGCGTCATTGTGATCCCCGGCGCAGGAAAGGCCGTGGTCATCAGTCATGGGGCCTATCGAAGCGTGTATAGCAATTTGCGAGAGGTGTTGGTGACCAAAGGCCAGACCGTGGGCACCAAACAGGATATCGGAGTGGTCATGACCGAGGATAATTCCAGCACGGCCCACATCGAACTGTGGAAGATCGGTGGTGAAGGAATGACCAAGGTGGACCCCGCAGAGTGGATCTATCGCTGATCGGGACCTGGGTTCGCTCTACCTTTGTCAGGCCAGAGGTCTCCCGCACCAATGGGACCCCGGTAAAGATCCATGGGCAAATTCGGCGTTACCGAGATCATCCTTGTTCTATTGGTCGTGCTGCTCTTGTTCGGCGGCCGCAAGATCCCCGAACTGATGCGAGGGCTTGGCAAGGGTATGCGCGAATTCAAGGACGCCCAGAAGGGCGATCCCGAGGCCGATAAGAAGAGCTGATCGGCAGGATGGCTCACGGAGCGGGAACGCTATCGCTCGGCGCCTCCCGCCGGCATGTGTTGGAGGGTGGGGGGTCGGTCGTTGACCTTGTCGGCACATCCCTTGCAAAGGCAAGGGAGCTGGCATCATTGAACGCTTTTTTGGAATTATTCGAGGATTCGGCCTTGAAGCAGGCCCGATCCGTGGACCAGCGTATCGCCGCCGGTGAAGCCGGGCCATTGGCCGGGGCCGTCATCAGCATCAAGGACAATATCTGTTACAAGGGTCACCGCGTCAGTGCTGCAAGCCGCATGCTCGAGGGCTTTGAGAGCTTGTTCAGCGCGACCGTGGTGGACCGGCTCCTGAACGCGGACGCGGTGATCTTGGGACGCACCAATTGCGACGAGTTCGCCATGGGCAGCAGCAATGAGAACAGTGCTTTTGGTGCTGTTCGCAATCCCATCGATACGGCTCGGGTACCGGGAGGGTCATCCGGAGGAGCGGCGGCCTCGGTCGCGGCAGGCATCGTTCATGCTGCGTTGGGAAGTGATACCGGAGGGAGCATCCGCCAGCCGGCCTCCTTCACGGGTACCGTCGGATTCAAGCCCACCTATGGGCGTGTCAGTCGGTATGGCCTCATTGCCTTTGCAAGCAGCTTCGACCAGATCGGTCCATTCGCCAATTCCGTGGAGGACGCGACCGCCATTTACAATGTGATGGCCGGGCACGACCCCATGGATAGCACGACGAGCACGCGCCAAGACGCTGCCGTGGAGCTCCGCGGCACGGGTCCGCTTAGGATCGCCTTTTATCGCGATTGCATCGAGCGCGAAGGCGTGGATCCCGCCATCCGCGAAGCCATGCTGCGAACCGTGACGCGCTTGCAGAGCGAGGGTCACACCCTGGTGGATGTACCGCTACCCCTATTGGACCATCAGGTGCCGACCTACTACATCCTGGCCACCGCCGAGGCCAGCAGTAATCTGGCGCGCTATGATGGGATCCACTATGGGTACCGCAGTCCGGATGCCAAGGGTGTGGATGATACCTATCGTGCCAGTCGGAGCAAGGGCTTTGGTCCGGAGGTCCAACGACGCATCCTGCTTGGCACCTTCGTCCTGAGCGCCGGTTACTACGATGCCTATTACGCGCAGGCCCAACGCGTGCGGCGCCTGATCCGCGATGCCACGCTGTCCACGCTGTCAGAGCACGACCTGATCCTGCTGCCGACCAGCCCCATGACCGCCTTCGAATGTGGCGCCCTGTCCGAGGACCCCATTGCCATGTATCTGCAGGACATCTTTACCGTGCAGTCCAACTTGGCCGGGAACCCGGCGATCAGCGTCCCGCTCGGAAGGGACCCCAATGGCCTTCCGTTCGGCGCGCAGCTTCTGTCCGCTCCGTTCCAGGAGGATAAGCTCCTGAATGCGGCCCGGTCCTTGTTCCCCGCCAGCTAGATCCGTCAACCGGCGATCGTGGATCGACGAACGGTGCAACATCATCGTCAGACCTGCGTATTCAGTTTAATTTGCCTCATGATCAACGTGCGCATCCATAGCACCGTTCTGGCCCTGTTCACCAGTGTGGGTCTGTTCGCTCAGTCATCGACGAGGGGGGGCCTGACCGCCGGAGATCCTGTCGTGGAGCGACTGGACGAACTGCTGGAAAGCGTCTTCGTTCGGCATGACCCGTTCACCATCGATACAGCTGTGTTGAACATTCACGGGTTCGAACCCCTGGATACCCCGACCTACACTCCGGCGGAATACCAGGCACGGCTGACAGAACTCGATCAGAACAGTCCGTTCGCACTTACCTACAACACGGTCGTTCGGTCCTACATCGATCTCTATGCCCGACGAAAGAGGGAGCAGACCAGCCGGATGCTGGGTTTGTCCCAGTTGTATTTTCCCGTGTTCGAGGACGCTTTGGACAGGCACGGTCTGCCGACCGAACTGAAGTACCTCGCGATCGTGGAAAGCGCCCTGAACCCGGCGGCGCGATCGCGCGCAGGTGCGGTGGGTCTTTGGCAGTTCATCTCCAGCACAGGCAAGCTATACGGCCTGACGGTAAGCAGCTATGTGGATGAGCGGAGCGACCTGTACAAAAGCACCGACGCGGCCTGCCGTTATTTGAAGGACCTGTACGGCGTATTTGGGGATTGGGAATTGGCGCTCGCCGCGTATAACTGTGGTCCCGGGAACGTGAACAAGGCGATCCGACGGAGCGGGGGCAGGAAGGATTACTGGGAGGCGTACAACTTCCTCCCACGTGAAACGCGCGGATACGTTCCCGCTTTTATTGCGGTGAACTACATCATGGAACACGCTGCAGCGCATAACATTTATCCCGTGGCTCCCCGCTTCTGCCACTATGAATTGGACACCGTCCAGGTTTGTTATGCGGTCGACCTGAATGACCTGGCTCGGCTGACCGGCACCACCACGGAGGTGCTTCAGGAGCTCAACCCCACGTATCGACGCGGCCTGGTCCCGGATCCCGACGAGCCCGTGACCTTGTACATTCCGCACGACATCATCGGGCCATTCCTTGCCCGGGAGGACAGCCTGCGCTACGCCTACTTGGAGCGGCAGCACCGCCAACTGGCCGAAGGCGAACAACGCACCGAAACCAGGGAATCGATCCACATCGTTCGTCGGGGGGAGTCCCTTGGATTGATCGCCGCCCGGAACGGCGTAACAGTTGGGCAGCTTAAGTCCTGGAATGGGTTGCGCGGCGACCGGATCAACCCAGGACAACAATTGCGCCTGGAGAAGACGGAGACCAATGAAGGGCCCAAAGCTCAGGTCGAACGGACCGAACCGACCAATGTGCCCGCCACCGAAGGTTCCGAGGAAGCACCACGGATCGAATACCACGTTGTCCAGCCGGGCGATACGCTTTGGGACATTGCCAACATGTATCCAGGTGTGACCGTGGAGGACCTGAGGCGCTTGAACAGCGGATTGAACAGCAAGAGACTGCGTCCCGGTGACCGCATCAAGTTGCGCACCACGGGATGAGGGCCCGGTTCTTCATTGCAGCGACCATTACCCTTGTTTGGGGCTGCTCGCCGGAGGACCGCCCACTGCCCAAGAGCACCGGAGCGCAGGGCGAGGTGCTCGTGGTCATGGAAAAGGGGCACTGGGAGGGGCCGCCCGGAAAGCTTGTACGAGAAACCTTGGGAGCCTGGATGCCACGGCTTCCCCAAAGAGAGCCCCGGTTCGATGTGGCCCAGGTCGACCCTGCCGGTTTCGGGGACCTGCTACGCACCCATAAGGACCTTCTCCTAGCTCGCATCGGCGCGGACAGTTCGGGCAGCTGGTCCATGAAGGACAGGTACGCCACCGACCAGGTGGTGGTGCAGGTCAATGATGGCACGGCGGCAGGATGGATGGAGCGGTTCCGGCGCATGTCCAATTCGATCTGCACCGGCTACGAGGAACACGAACGGGCCCGCATCCTGTCTCGGGAAAGGGCCACGCAGGACGCCACGCTTGCCGCCTCTATCGGCGAGGCCCTGGGCTTCTCGGTCGTGGTGCCGAGCGGTTTTCGTGTGATCGTTCAGGACCGTTCGATGGCCTGGCTTCAACGTGACCGCATCATGAGCGGCGCCGGCTTGGAGCACGATGTAATGGAAGGACTGCTCCTCTATCAATTCCCATATACGAGCGACAGCACGTTCACCATGGAAGGCATGGTGCAGGAGCGGGACAAGCTTACCCGGATGTACGTGAACGGTCCTGTGCCGGGGTCGTACATGGTGGTCCAGCGCGCGTTCGAACACTTGGACCTGCGACCGGAGACCCATCATTTGGAGCTGGACGGAGAATACGCTTATCGCATGCGCGGCCTATGGGGCATGGAGGGCGCCAAGATGGGTGGTGCCTTTGTAACGATCTGCCGCGTGGATAGTGCCCAGGGTAGGGTCATTTGCGCCGATGGGTTCGTCTATGCACCGCAGTTCGATAAGCGTGAATTCGTCCGCACATTGGAGGCGATCTGCAGCTCCATCCAACTTGTTCCAACAGACCCGTCGGACAGCATACGATAGGGTCGGGGCGAACCGTTGTTATGAACAGGCTTAGGGGGATCGTGGATAAATCCAACTGGACCATGCCTGTCGATCCCTGTAATTTTCGGGCTCGGAGAGCGCTGCCATGGACAACTCCACCATTCGTGACTTCTACAACAAGCATTGTCGCTTCAAGCTCCGATCGGGCAAGGAAGTGTTCGGTGTGGTGTGGGAGGTCGAGACCGGCGCCGGTTCGCGGGTGTATTTCGCCAGTGTGCGCGACTATGAGCGCTTCCAATCCGACCCCCAAGGACCCATCGCCGTGATCCCGATGCAACCCGAAGAGATCGTGCATGCCGAAAGCATTGCCAGCTAAGGCTTTGGATCTGGCTCAAGCCCGCACTGCCAAATGAGGAAGGCATAGTTCAACGCCACTTCCTTCAACCGTTCGAACCGACCACTGGCCCCTCCATGACCGGCATCCAGGTCGGTCCACAGGAGTATGGGCGCCGGGCCCTGTTGGTGATCCCGTAAACGCGCCACCCACTTGGCCGGCTCCCAGAACTGGACCTGGCTGTCGTGGAGCGCGGTGGTCACAAGCAAGGCTGGATAAGCGGCATCGCGCACGTTGTCGTACGGTGAGTATTCCAGCATACGGTCATGGTCCTCCTTGGTCCTCGGGTCGCCCCATTCATCGAACTCCCCGGTCGTCAGCGGAAGCGACTGGTCGAGCATGGTGGTCACCACATCCACGAAGGGCACCTCGGCCACCGCTGCACGCCACAGTTCCGGCCGCATGTTCAGGACCGCGCCGACCAGCAGGCCTCCCGCACTTCCACCCATGCAGCACAACCGCGCCGGGTCCCCATGACCACCGGCAAGCAGGTGTTCCGCGCAGGCGATCAGATCGGTGAAGCTGTTCATTTTGTTCACCGTTCGACCCTGGTCGTACCAATCCCTCCCCAGCTCTTCTCCTCCGCGCACATGGGCCAAGGCGAAGGTGAACCCACGGTCCAACAGGCTCAGTCGAGCCGTGCTGAACGCAGGTTCCATGCTATGGCCATATGCGCCGTAACCGTACAGCAGCAATGGCGCTGTTCCGTTGACCGGCGTATCCCTTCTTCGCACCAGGCTGATCGGAACGCGAACGCCGTCCTTCGCCACTGCCCAAATACGTTCACAGACGTGATCCTCCGAACGGAACCCGCCAAGGACCTCCTGTTCCTTCAGAACAAGATCCGTGCGTGCCTCCATGTCGTGCTGCATGACCCTGTGCGGTCGGGTCAAGGAGGTGTATCCATAACGAAGAAGTGAGGACGCCCACTCCGGGTTCGTCCCTGTATAGGTCACATACGCCGTGTCCTCAAAGTAGATCTCATGCTCGGCTCCCGTGCGTTCGTCGATGATGCGCAGGTGGGTGAGCCCATCCCGTCTTTCGCTCAATACCAGATGGTCCTTGAAGGAGTCCACATCCTCCAACAGGACCCCGGGCCTATGCGGGATGCGTTCGGTCCACTCCTCCCTCCCGGTCCGCTCCTCGGGGCACTCCATCAGACGGAAGTCCTTTGCCTCCCAATTGGTCAACACGTACCACTTCGCCCTCTGACCATGCACCGCTGGTCGGTGGAAAATTTCGTATTCGTGGCCCGGTCGACGCGCCGCGAACAAACGGAACTCGCCGCGGGGTTCGCTCACCGGAAGCACCCAACTCTCGGTGCTCAACGTGCTGGTGGACCGAACGATCAGATAGGCCTCCGAACGGCTTCGTTGGATGTCGCAGCTGAAGGCGGGATCACGTTCCTCAAAGACCAGTTCATCCTCCTCGGGTGCACGGCCCAAGACATGGCGATAGATGCGTGCATCACGGAGGGTCTCATCCTTTTTGACATAGAACAGCGTGCCCGGGTCTCCCCAGGCACAGGCACCAGAGGTCTCGCTGATGGAAAGGCCAAGATCATCTCCGGTGTTCAGGTCCCGCACACGCAGCTCATAGAGCCTTCGACCAAGCGTGTCCACGGAGTAGGCTAGGAGGCCATTACAGGGCGAGACCTCGTAGGATCCCAGGTCGAAGTGCTCGAGGCCCTCGGCCAGGATGTTTTCGTTCAGAAGCACCTCGATCGCCGACCCCGGTGTGTCGCGCTTCCGCTCATGGATGGGGTATTCCTTCCCCTCTTCGAACCGATAGCTGTACCAATAGCCGTTCTCTCGGTACGGAACGCTTTGGTCGTCCTCCTTGATGCGGGACCGCATCTCCCGATAGAGTTGCTTGCGTAAACCGGTAAGATGGTCCAGAACGCGTTCCGTATGGGCATTCTCCGCTCTCAAATGGGACAGGACCCGCCGCGTATGCGCATCAGGCTCAATGGCATTCCGCTGGGCCTCGGAAAGGCGCATCCAATGGTAGGGGTCGCGGCGTGCCACCCCGTGCGCAATGTGCTCGTAGCTCCCATCGTCCATGCCGTCCATGGTTTGCAAGCGCGAAAAGATAGTGTGCCCGCTCAGGCCAATACCTGCTTGAGCACCTCGACCGATCGGAACTGCCCCAGTCCCGATAGATGCAGGGCAAAATAGACGTTCAACTGCTCCAGCAAGTGGGCTCGCATTCGTGGTACAATAGGTGGCGTCATCACCTCTCCCAGCCTACCGCGCAACAGGCGTGTGAGC
The DNA here is from genome assembly GCA_020437905.1 of Flavobacteriales bacterium. Lineage (GTDB taxonomy): Bacteria > Bacteroidota > Bacteroidia > Flavobacteriales_F > PHOS-HE28 > PHOS-HE28. The sequence goes on along the minus strand of JAGQVN010000004.1, from coordinate 2,419 downwards.
TCCCGGCTGGTCTCAACATCGAGCACCTGGCTGTGCTCGGGGAACCCGCCGATGAAACATCCCTCGCGCAGATCGAACCGGTCTCCTGTTCCCTCATACCGTGCTTCCGGGAAGAACCCGAGATGCTTGGAAAGATGCACGAGGAACTGCAACGGGAAATGGCTCAGGTCCTCGTCGGAATCCATGTGCTCCAAGGCTAATTGGATGAAGTGGAACAGGCGGACATCGGCTGACTCCTCCCTGAGGGCCCGGTATAGCACCTCCTGCATGAAAAGGAGCACGCTCATGCGAAGCGGTTCGTTCCCGACCCTTCGGAAGGGCTCCTCCAAACTGATCTCCTTGACGCTGGCGAGCTCGCGGTCCGGACGCTCGTCAAGGACCAGTTGAAGGCGGTTCAATGGACCGAGTAATCCTCGATGCCTGCGATCACGTGATCGGACGGCCAGAGAGCGCACGCCCAGGTCTTCCGTGTACGCGCGAAGGACCAAACTGTGGTCCTTGTGCTTGAACGTTCTCAAGACCAGGGCCCTCGTGGCATGAAGCATGGAAGTGTCCGGGCTTAGCGCACCACCAACACCTTGGTGTTGCACTTGCTTTGACCGTCGTTGTCCGAAGCGAAGACGAGATAGACGCCGGTGCTCACCCGATTACCGCTCAGGTCGGTCCCGGGCCAAATGGCCTGGCCACCAAGGGATGTGGTCCTGAATACCAGATTACCCGCCACATCGGTGATCTTGACATCGCTGTCCCGGACCAGTCCCTTGATCGCGATCGGGCCGCTGTAGGACTCCCTCACCGGATTGGGGAACACGGTCGCACAAGAGCTGCTGAGCAAGCCCTCTGTGGCATCCCCCCGGTAGCTCACGATCCCTTGGTCGGTGCCGAAGAAAACCTCTCCGCTCTCCTCATCGATGGCCATGGCGGTGATGTTGTTGCTGGGCAGGGGGCTATTCTCCAGGGTGAAGTGAAGCACCTGCTCGGTGCCGTCGGGAGATACCAGAAAGGCCCCCGAGCTTTGTGTGCCCATCCACTTTCGGTTGGCGCCATCAACGACCAACGCACTGATGGCCTCGGTCTCCAATAGGATCTGAACGTTGCCATCCTGCTCGATCAAGATCTGCTGAGCATCAAAGTCACCCCCCGAGAACATGGCATCGGGCGCATAGAACACCGCAGGGCCCTTGCCCGTACCCACCCAGATCTCACCATCAAGGTCCTCGGCCATGCTGAAGATGTCCATCGAGGGGAGCTCGCCATTCCCATCGAAGGTGTTCAATACCTGGTAGCGGTCATCGCTCACATCCGTTATGGTCCCACCATCATAGAAAACCAGCATGCCATTGCTGCGGGGCCTGATCATCCACTTGAACCCGTTGGAGGCGGCCAGGATGTCGCTGAGCAGGGTGTTGTTCGCAAGCGTGCTCGGCGCCTCGTACGAGCGCCAACTGCCACTGGCTGTTCGCACGGCGATCGGGTCCGGGCAGTTGCTGTTGGTCATCCACAGGTTCCCTTCCTCATCAAAGTCCACCCCGGCGACCTGCACTACGTCGTTCACTCCTCCTCCGGCATTTCCTTGAAGACTGCTGTTCGAGGTGTTGAAAATGTTGATCAGGTCGCCACCACGCAACTCAAGCAGGCCTTCCTCCCAGCAACCCACAAAGGCATGGTCCGCGTCCTCGGGATCCACCGCCACTCCGAGGAAGTCGTTCACCGTACCTCCGAAGTCATTTGCTCCGGAATCCATCAGGTCGGAATTGGTGCGATCGACCGTGAACCAATCGTTGTCCAGAAAACGGTGCACCCCCTCCTTCTTGAAGCTGCTTGCCCAATTGCCCTCCACCGAACCGGTGGTCACGTATAATCCTCCCTGCCTGGCATCCATCCTATAGGCGGAAACCGTGGTCGGCCCACTGGGAAATATCGTAGAGCCTTGATCACCCCCGCTGTGGAGGCCCAGACCGCTTCGTTCGTCCGCGATCCATATCCTACCATCGTCGCTATCGATCGCCATGGCGGGTGCCATCTCATCCCCCTGATAAGAGTAACAATCCAGGGTCTGGACCAGTTGATCATTGAACCGGACGGCAGCGTTCCGCTGTGCGATCATCAATGACGATCCATCCGGGGTCACGAAGAGCTTCTTGTTCCGTCGGGCATACACCTGTTCCAGCCTCCCCCACTGACCATCATGCACATAAAGCGTGTCATTGTCGGGATCGTTGGGCCGATGCAGGTTCACCAATAGCTTGCCACCAAGGCCCTCCACCCCATTGAATGGCCCGTTAGGGTTGGGAATATCCGGTCGCTTTCGCCAATTGACGAAGGCCGCCAGGTTCGGTTCGTTCCGCCACGCGGCGAACAGCCCCACATCGGTGGCCGCGTAGATCGAGTCTCCGATGAAGGCCAGGGCGTTAACCCG
>JAGQVN010000060.1 GCA_020437905.1 Flavobacteriales bacterium | reverse complement strand
GTGCACGTTCCACCTTCTTTTCCATCTCCTTTCGCATGGCCTCACCGGATGCGCTTTTGAAATTGAAGATGCCCATGTTCTCCTCCATCTTTCGCATGTCGGCCTCCATCTCCTCGATCTTGCGCTTCACGATGCGTTCCTCACGACCCATGCGCTCCTTGGCATCCGGTGCAGCGCGTAGGCCTTCCAGGTGATCCTGGTACTGCATGCGGCGGCGCTCCTCGGCTTCCAGCTTCAGCGCATCGTATTGTTTGTCCAGGGCCTCGTGATAACGTTTTACCAACGCATCGAACTGCTTCGGGGAAACCCGTCCACACTCCATCCACCGGGCGCTGAACGCCTTCAGGCTGGCCATATCTGCATTGCGTTCTCCGGATGCCTGGAAATTTTCGATCTCCGCGATCAGCCCCTCACGCTCCTTCACATGAACGGCCTGCTCCTCGTCCAGTTTGGCGAAGTTGGCCTTCCGTGCCTTGAAGAAGTGATCACAGGCACCCCTGAACTGGGTCCATAGCTTCTGTTCATCCCGGGGGCCTGCGGAGCCTGCCTCCTTCCACTTGCGCTGCAGGTCCTTCAACTTGTCGGCTGTCCGTTTCCACTCGGTGCTGTCCTGGAGCGCGATGGCCTCCTTCACCAATTGTTGCTTGGACTCGCGGGCTTCACGGAATTGCTCCTTCAGTCCATCGAAGTATGCCTTCTTCCTGGCGAAGAACGCATTGCACTCGGCCCTGAACTCCTTCCAAATGCGTTCGTTCTCCTTCTTGGTCGCGAAGCCGATGGATTTCCAGGCGTTCTGAGCTTCGAGCACTTTTTCGGTCAGTTCCCGCCATTCCTTGGTACCGAGCTCCCCGATGCCCTCGGTGATGGTCTGCACTTTGGTGACCAGGTTCTGTTTGGCCTCCAGGTTGCTTTCATGCTCGGCCCGACGCACCTTGTAATGTTCGTGGATGCGATCGTAGACCTGCCGGGTCGCGTTCCAGAAGGCGTCCCGAACTTCCTCCCATTCCTCCTTCAGGACCGGTCCGATCTGATGCCATTTATCCTGGTACTCCTTCACCAGGGTCTCGGCCTCGCGCACACTGTCGACTCGTTGCACAGCCTCCATGTCGGAAATAAGCGCGCGTTTCAATGCCGTGTTCTTCCGCAGGTCATGATCACGCAGCTCCTTGTAGATGCGGATATGGTAGAAGAACTCATCGAGCAACTGGGAGTAGTCGTTCTGCAGGTCCCGATAGGCCTTTTGGGGCACCGGTCCAATGGCCTTCCATTTTTCCTGAAGCTCATTGAACTGCTGGAAGGCGTTGCCGATGTTCTCCTCCTCAGCAATGATGCGCTTCAACTCGGCCATCACCTCCTGCTTCGCCTGCAGGTTCTCCGCCTCTTCCTTGGCCTTGGCACGACGCTTTTCATTGATCTGATGATGATAGCCGTCGAGCAGTTGCTTGAACCGCTTGTCGTCCTCATCGCTCAGCGTGGCCGACTCGATGGGTACCTGTTCTTCCGCGGATGAAGGAGCGCGTTCCCCTTCCTGATCAGTGTTCCCATCCTCAGGGTCCTCGCTGGCCTCGTCCTGGCTGCGCTGTGCCTCCGCGATCAAAGCTTCGTATGATTCCTTGATCGAGGAGACGTGTTCGGCAAGGTTCTCCAATTCCTCCTCTGCGAGCAATTGCTCAAGCTTCGCGATCAGTTCTGCCTTGGTAGCCATGTTCACCGGCGGTGCGGTGGTTGACCGCCCAGCCAAAGATAGACGCACTCGAGAAGCTGGAGAAGACGCGGCGTTCGGTGCTGCTCATACCTGCAATCCGAGCATGCAGATATCGTCCATCTGTTCGGTTTCACCCTTCCATTCGAGGAAGGCCTGTTCGAGGACCTCACCCTGTCCGTTCATGTCGAGGTGTTGGTTCCCCATCACCAATTGGTTCAAACGGTCCGTGCGGAACCGTTTATGTTCGGGTCCTCCCAATTGGTCCACGTATCCGTCACTGAACAGATAGACCCTGTCGCCCGGCTTCACAGCCAGTCTATGGCATGTGAACTGGCGATGGGTGCCGTACTGGGAGCCGCCGATGGGCTTTCGGTCGCCATTAATGATGGTGAGCTCACCATCATGGACCCAGTACAGCGGCCTTTGGGCACCGGCGAACAGCAATTCGTTCCGTTGCTTGTCAATGCGGCATAGGGCCACGTCCATACCATCCCCGGCCCCCAATCGCTTCCCTTGTTGGTGGAGGTTGTCGATCAGTCTGCGGTCCAATTTCTCCAGAATGGACGCAGGGTCGTCGAGCGGCATGGAGAGCACCAGTTCATTGAGCAGTGAGCAGCAGATACCGGACAGCATGGCACCTGGCAGGCCGTGACCGGTACAATCGGCGGCGGCCACCAGGCACTGTTCTGTGGAGATGCGGTGGAACCAATGGAAATCGCCTGATACCGTATCCTTCGGTCGATGGAGAATGAAATGCTGGGAGAATGATGCTGCATACACCTCTGATGCAGGGATCATGGCATCCTGGATCTTGCGCACGTACCGCATGCTTTCCTTCACACCCGCGTGTTGCACTTGCAGTTCCGCATGGATCCGTTCGTGACGGCCCAACCAGCGACCGATGGTGCCGAAAAGGAACAGGCCAAGGAGCAGGAACAAGGCACCGGTGATGCCCATGTTGCGCCAGGTGCGCAGGATCGCTTCGGAACGAACGGATGCGAGCGGCAATGAAGCAAGCAGGATGGCTACCACCCGGCCATGCCGGTCCCTGATGCTGTCGAATGCAAGGAGCTCGGCATGCTCGGAAAGCCCTTCCGGGTCCACACGGCCACCTGCGTGATAGGCGGGCAGGAGCTGTCCTTCACCGATGTCCGCGCGCTCACGCATACGCGGGACACGTTCGGATGTGGCCACGACCTGCAGCTCCTGGTCCAGGCTATCGTAATGAAGCACCAGGATGGGTCGCACCAGCGCATTGCGCTGGTGCGCTTCTTCCAGACGTTGCTGCATCACGTAGTACCAGGCATCCTGGGTGTTCTTGATCAGCATCCCCGGAGCATCATAGCGTTCCAGCAGACGCATGACGTGGTCACCATCCACCTGTCCAGCCAGGGTGGAACTGATGGAACCGAGGCTGCCCAGGGCGTTCTGTCGCAGGTCGCGATAGGTGCTGTGGTGGGACCAAAGCACGAAGGCCGTACACAGGGCGAACACCGCTCCGTACAGCACCATCAGCACATTCTTCGATCGCAGGGACCTGTCCATACCAAGTCAGGCCTTGGACCTCAAGGCCGTGTCTTGTACGCGACAGAGGCTCAGCGAGTTACCACCGGCTCCTTAGCGTTCGCTCCGGAAGCGATCGATCGCCTGTCTCGTGTGTTCCGAAAGCACCAACCTCCCGCTCATGGCGGCGCGTTCGTCCAACAAGCCCTCCCAATCCTCCGTTCCCCTCCAGATCACCTGTTTCAGTGCGGACATGGCTTCCGGACTGTAGGCTGCCAGTTCGCGGGCATGTGCATCCACGGCATTATCCAATTCAGCGTGTAGCGAGAATACCTCGGCATAAAGACCGTGTTCTGCGCACCAGCTCGATGTTCGCCATTTGGACGGGGTCATGCTCATGGCGGCAAAGGCCGATCGGCCCACCTTCCGTTCAACGGCAGGGCCCACTACGAACGGACCGATGCCGATGGCGAGCTCGCTTAGGCGCGCACTGGCGCTTTCATGTGCGTAGCAGATGTCGCAGGCTGCTGCGAGACCGACCCCACCGCCCACGGTCCTGGCATGCACGCGGCCGATCACAAAGCAAGGGACGGTCCTGACGGCATTGATCACGAGTGCGAACCCGCTGAAGAACTCCTTTCCGCGCGCCTCGCTATCTATGGCGAGCAACTCGTCGAAACTGGCACCGGCACAGAACGCCTTGCTCCCTTCACTGCGCAGGACAATGACGCGGGTCGAAGGATCATTCCCCGCATCCTGGATGCTTGTGGCCATTTTCCGGAGGATGGTCCCGGGAAGGCTGTTGCTTTTGGGATGGTGAAAGGTCACAGTGGCCACGCCATCCTGTTGGTCCACCTGTACATATCCTTCGCTCTGGCTGATCGGTTCCGACATGGCGCAAATATCGGGGTCACCTGTTGGTGATCGTGTGGATATCACGAAGAACGATCCCTCTTCATGCGATCTGGCACACTATTTCCTTTGCAGCTTACGTAGAGGAAGTGGAATGAACGAACGTAGCGCTCTGGTCATAGCCTTCTGGGTATTCCTAGGCAATGGGCTTGTTGCCCAATTGGCCCCGGGATTCGTTCCCGAAGAAGCCAGGGATATGGCGGCACTGTGCACCGTGCATACGTTCCAGGACCTGTACGGATCCGATGAGGCCATGGTCCCGGCCGGTTATGTGCGCACGTACTCGAGCATGCCGACCGCATTGGACAACAAGTTCGAAGTATTCCGAAAAGGCGCCACGGCGGTCCTTGAGATCCGTGGCTCCACGGCCAATATGATGAGCTGGATGGTGAACGTGTACTCGGCCATGATCCCCGCCAGCGGGACCATTCAGGTGAATGGGAAGGACTTCCGCTATCACTTCGCGGATGATACTTCGGCCGCCGTGCATTCAGGGTACGTCCTGGGCCTGTGCACGATGCTCGATGAGGTGGTGGAACAGTTGTATGAGCTGGACGCTGACGGGATCGAGGATGTGATCATCACCGGTCACAGCCAGGGTGGCGCGTTGGCGCATCTGATGCGTGCGTATTTGGAACATGCGCCGAAAGGCACTGTGCCCAAGAAAATGAACTTCAAGACCTATTCGTTCGCCGGTCCCATGGTGGGCGATAAAGCCTTCGCCAAGGAGTACGAGAAGAAGTTCTGCACCCGCTTGACGAGCTACAGCATCATCAATCCGAAGGACCCCTTTCCGGGGATGCCAGTCTCTTATGAAGAAGGCAATGCCTTCAGCATGGGTAATATGATGAGCCTGCTGTTCGGGGGCGATGTGAAGGCCAAGGCCATGGGCTCGCTGATGAACCTGTTCAGCGGTAGTCTGGTGGGGATCGCGCAATCGACCGGACGATCTGTTGAGAAACGCATCGAAGGAGCCCTTGGTGAAGTGATCATGCCCCCTTTCCGGCCGGAGGTGAACTATCATCCGATGGCGGAGCGGATCGAACTGGAACCCTTCGACTATCCCTTGATCCTGAAGGACTCGACCATCCTGCAGAACGATTCGATCATGCGGGTCGAGCAGCGGGATGCTGATGGGGTGTTCCTGAACAAGGACCTGTACAAGAAGGCACCTGGCACTTTCCACCACAAGCCGTACAATTACTACGTGGCCATCCTGAAGCGCTGGTTCCCCTTGGCCTACGAGGAGCTGGAAGTGAAGATCCTTCCGGAGAACCTCTAGATCCAGCGGTCCGATCCGCCGAGGTCCTTATATTGTTGTTCATGGCTACCACAAAGACCGTACATGATCCGGACGTGCTGGCCTTGTATGAGCGTCTCGTGAGCAAGCTCCCGGATCAGCGCGTGAAGGGAAAGAACAATCCCTACACCAGTTTGAACGGACACATGTTCACGTTCCTGGACAAGGCGGATAAGATTAGCGTTCGGCTGCCCAAAACGGACCGCGAAGCGTTCCTGAAACGCTATCCGGATTGCGTCAGTGTCCAGTACAACACGGTCATGAAGGAATATGTGATCGTGCCGGACGAGATCCTGTCCAACAGCCGCAGCATCACCAAACTGATGCAGGACTCGCTTGCGTACGTTTCCGGTTTGAAGCCCAGACCGGTTCCCAAGGCGAAGTGATGCGCGTGTGACCGGCCGCTCGACCGAGGACCGGTAGATTCGGCGCGTGGGAGCATTCCAGGGAGCGCTGCGGTACTACGTCGATTCCTTCCGAGGTTTCCGTCGCGAGGTATGGGTCCTTGCGCTCGTCACCCTGGTGAACCGTGCGGGCAGCATGGTCATTCCCTTCCTGTCCCTGTACCTCACCAAAGACATGGGGCTCACCTTCCAACAGGTGGGATGGATCATGAGCTGCTATGGGGCCGGGTCCGTGGTGGGGTCATGGCTCGGTGGCTGGCTCACCGATCGGCTGAGTCATTACGATGTGATGGTCGGCACACTCCTCACTTCGGGGCTGGCATTGATCCTGATGCAGTTCGTGGAAGGCTTCCTTCCATTCTGTGCAGGGATTTTCGTGTTGACGCTCCTGATGGACGGATTCCGGCCGGCCATTTTCGTGGCGCTTCGGAGCTATGCCGTTCCCCAGAACCGGACCCGGGCGGTCACGCTGATCCGGTTGGCGATCAACCTGGGCTTCAGCCTTGGCCCGGCGGTAGGTGGGTTCATCATCGCGACCTGGGG
>JAGQVN010000059.1 GCA_020437905.1 Flavobacteriales bacterium | reverse complement strand
TTCGGGCAGTTGTCGCAGAGATCACCGAAGCCATCCGCATCGAAGTCCTCCTGGAAGGGATTGCTCACGCCCGGGCAGTTGTCCACGCAGTCGATGGTGCCGTCCGAATCCGCATCCACATCGGGGTTGCCGCATCCACAGGTGCCTGGGGACGTCTTGTTCGGGTCGTTCGGGCAGCCATCGTTCGCATCGCATGTTCCATCATTGTCCGTATCCGTGAACGTGCCTTCGCAGGCACAAAGCGGCGACCAGGTATCGCCCACGGTACAGGCATCGCCATCATCGCACGGCTGACCTGGCACGTCGGGTCCGTTGGGTACGTTGTTACAGTCCAGGTTGCAATTCCCGATCGGGATCTCCGCCCCATAGATCGAGCCCGTCTGTACTACCCCTTCAATGGAAAAGAAGAAATACTCGTTCGCATTCCCGGTGTAGTCATCCGTGCTGATCGAGAAATTGGCGCAACCTGTGTTGTTCAGGACGGGGATCCGCATGATCACGGTCTCCGTGTTCGAAGGCCAGTTGTAGCCGGATCCCGTGACACAGTTCTGCAGCTGGGTCACACTGAACGCACTGAAGGTCTGGTAGCGGAACCCGTTGAAGTCCACTTCACCCAATCCCGACTTGCTGAGGGCGCAGGTCAATAGCGGGCACAGATCCCCATCGATCATCTGGTCCACCGCACCCAGATTGGCACCGGAGGCCGTCTCCCATTTCAGTGTGAACGTGAGCTCCGAAACGATGGAGGTATAGGACGAATCGGGTCCGGGCCGGACCCGTACTTCCAGCGTACCCGGCGTGGCACTTTCCACCAAGGTGATATCCAGGAATTGGGCATTGACAGGGGCTGCCGCGCCAGCCAACAGCACGGCGGAGGCACACAGGTTTCTTGCGAAGCTCATGGAAAAGCGATGACAGGGTTTCGGCGCAAACGCGACTTGGTTCAGGACGCTCCAAGTTACGTGCTCGTACGTAATGGGGACGATGCCGGTGGGAAATTCATGCGGCAGGCAGCAAGGGAACGGCTGGCCGAGGGGTCCATCCTACGGCGCCTGTCCAGTTCCGCCCTGACGCGTTCAGGGTACTTGTTCTGTTCGGATCGCCGTGGGGACCGAGCCTCCAACGGTACCCAGGATGATGTCCCGATCGTTCTCCGCACCAGCATACTTGGTCATCCCGTCCAGGTTCAGGTCGGATGCATGATACCCGGTGACCACGGCGGTCGGAACATTTCCCCCGATGCGTTGCAGGATCGCATCACGGTCATTGTCCACACCTGCGTATTTGACCGTGCCATCGCCCGTTACATCTCCGCTCCAAAGAGCCCTGAGAGCACCGAGCGATCGCATGGCGTTGGTGCCATGCAAGGGCAGGGCAGGGAACCTCAGGTCCAGGAGGGTCGTGTCCATGCCGAGCTCGTAGGTGTTCTGGGTCATAGCTCCCAAATGGTTCCTGTGCCGTACGGCCACATGGTAAGGTCCAGGGTCTACCGGAAAACGTACGGGACCGATGCCACTCGCATCGACGACATAGCCGTCCCGCTGTAAAAGGGCTGAGACACGCGCGACCACAGAGCTGGGATCGCTCAAGGCCCGCAGCTCGACCAAGATCCAATCCACAATGGCGGCAGGGCCTGTCCTTGAAAGTACGGCCTGATCGATCAAGGCTCCGGTGTTGACCGGTGGAAGCCCCAGGTCCGTATACGGTTCCGTTTGAGGGAAATCCGGCAATGACCTCAAACTATCCCTCATGGTGGGAGCCGGAGTAGGCATGGCCCCCGATAACAGGACCCTCGGAGACAGGTTCGTGGAGGTCCCACGGCAGGTGCATCCCGAGGTGGTCAGGTCATGGTGGGTCAAGGGATCACCGTCATCGCAGAGCTCTCCGATCGCACAAGCCGGTGCCATGGCGACACCATAGAAGAAGCCGGTGCTCGAGGCGAGGAACTCCTCCGGGCTCCCCGGGCCCAGATCCACCCAGCGCACCAGTTTGGTGGGTACGTTATGCACACCATACACGATCGGTGAGGGACCGCTGAAATCCACCGCAATACGGACCAACCAGGAGCTCGGAGCACAGACCAGGTCATAGGGGTTGGTCCATGCCGAACCGTTCCAAACCCATTTCTTGACCTGTGAAAAGCCCTGCACCACATAAGCCGTATTCCCGTCCGGGCTGAACTGGACATCGAGCACATTGGATGAATTGAAGAGGGCGGCACTGCTTGCCGGGACCGTTGGCGAACCGGTACCCACCGTGAGCACATCATTGTTCACCGAGCAGGAGTACAATTGGCCGTTCTGGTGGTGCAGGGCCCGCGTGCCGGTCGCCAGGATGTTCACGGGCCCAGCGGGATCCATGTATCGGATACCGGTGGTGGAACCGGCCCAGATGTGACCTGCGTCATCCGTCGCCACGCCATGGATCGTTTCGCCGCTAAGATCTGTGTTCGTTGACGCGGCGATGGTGAAATTGCCATTGGCATCGAGCCTTCCGATCACCCGCGGGTTGGTTGCCGCGGAGGTGGTGCCGATATTGGTCCCAACGCTTGCAGGCTGCGAAAAGCCGGCGAAGAGGAGGGCATCTCCGCCCGGAGTGCGCGTTAGTTGCGATTCGACGCCTGCGCTGAATTTGCCCACGATGGCATTGGGGCCGGTCTCCGGCACACTGTAGGTGTTCACCAAGGTACCTGTCGGGGTGTATTCGCGAATGGCATATGGGCCTCCATGAAAAGCGCCGATGGTCAGTTCGAGGACGGCCAGGTTCCCTGGGGTGAACGCTTGTCCAATTGCGTTGGGTGAGCTGCTGAAGAGCAGCATGACCGCCAGCGCAATGCTTGACCGATCCGGGAGCATGATCGTGAAGTTAGGTGGTACAATAACGCCCGACCCTGACCCGGGTTGCCCCCGACCCGATGCACGAACGGCGCCCCGAAGGACGCCGTTCGCATGGAATTCAGTTCGGGGTCACTCCGCCAACACCAGCACGGTGTTCTTCATCACTTCCACCACACCTCCTTTCACGGTGAAGGTCTTTTCACCCTCGCCGGTCTTCAAGCGCACGTCGCCTGCTTTCAGGACCGTGATGAGCGGTGCGTGGTTCTCCAGGAAACCCATGCTGCCGTCCACGCCGGGCACGGTCACGCTGCTGGCCTCACCCTTGAACAGGGTCTTGTCCGGGGTGATGATCTCCACGTTCATGCCTTGGTCGCGTCAGCCAGCATCTTCTTGCCGGCCGTGATCACTTCCTCGATGTTGCCCTTCAGGTTGAAGGCGGCTTCCGGATACTCGTCCAACTCACCGTCCAGGATCATGTTGAAGCCCTTGATGGTCTCCTCGATGGGCACCATGACACCCGGCAGGCCGGTGAACTGCTCGGCCACGTGGAAGGGCTGGCTCAGGAAGCGCTGCACGCGACGCGCGCGGTGTACCGCCATCTTGTCCTCCTCGCTCAGTTCGTCCATGCCCAGGATGGCGATGATGTCCTGCAGTTCCTTGTAGCGCTGCAGGATCTCCTTAACGCGCTGAGCGCAGTCGTAGTGCTCCTTGCCAACGATCGCTGGCGTAAGGATCCGGCTGGTGGAATCCAGCGGGTCCACGGAAGGATAGATCCCCAGCTCGGCGATCTTCCGGCTCAACACTGTGGTGGCATCGAGGTGCGCGAAGGTCGTTGCCGGTGCCGGGTCGGTCAGGTCATCCGCAGGCACGTACACCGCTTGCACGGAAGTGATCGATCCCCGCTTGGTGGAGGTGATCCGCTCCTGCATGGCACCCATCTCCGTCGCCAGGGTGGGCTGGTATCCCACGGCGCTCGGCATCCGGCCCAGCAGGGCGGACACTTCGGAACCGGCCTGGGTGAAACGGAAGATATTGTCCACGAAGAACAGAATGTCGCGACCGCCGCCTTCACCTTCACCGTCACGGAAATACTCGGCCAGCGTCAGCCCGCTCAGGGCCACACGGGCACGGGCCCCGGGAGGCTCGTTCATCTGTCCGAAGATGAAGGTGGCCTGCGAGGTGCTCAGCGCATCATAATCCACCTTGCTCAGGTCCCAGCCACCTTCCTCCATGCTGTGGCTGAAGTCCTTGCCGTACTTCACGATGCCGCTCTCGATCATCTCGCGCAGCAGGTCATTCCCTTCACGGGTACGCTCACCCACACCGGCGAACACACTGTATCCGCTGTAGCCCTTGGCGATGTTGTTGATCAGCTCCTGGATCAACACGGTCTTGCCCACACCGGCACCGCCGAACAGACCGATCTTACCACCCTTGGCGTAGGGCTCGATCAGGTCGATGACCTTGATGCCCGTGAACAGGATCTCGGTGCTGGTGGTGAGGTCCTCGAACTTCGGTGCCTCGCGGTGGATGGGGTAGCTCTTGCCGGTATCCACGGGCTTCATCCCGTCGATCGCCTGGCCGGTCACGTTGAAGAGGCGGCCCTTGATGGCTTCACCCACAGGCATGCTGATGGGTCCGCCCTGACCGACCACTTCGGCGCCGCGCTGCAGGCCTTCCGTGCTGTCCATGCTCACCGTACGCACGGTGTCTTCACCGATCAGTTGCTGGGTCTCCAGCACGAGCACGGTGCCATCCGGCCGCTTGATGTGCAGCGCATCATAGATGTTGGGCAGGTTCTGGGCGTCTTCAAAGCGTACGTCGACCACGGGACCGATGACCTGGACGACCTTTCCGATGTGCTTGGACATGTGCTTTTCTGGCATGTGGAAGCACTCAGGCTCCCGATTTGCGGCGGCAAAGGTAGCGGTTGACCGGCGTTCGACCAACCGCTGTGGACAAGTCCCCTATGTAGCCTGTTCGTTGCCTCCGGTCGCCGCATCGGAACTGGTGAACGCATCGCGACCGGTTACCAACAACCCACCGAAATGCGACCTTTGCCCGGCTTCTTCGGAACGCCGAGACCGCCACCGCATGAAGGTCCATACCAGCATCGATTCCTTTCGCAATGTCGACCGTCCGGTGGTCACTACGGGCACGTTCGACGGAGTGCACCGCGGCCATCGGGTCATCCTGGAGCGATTGGTACAGCTGGCGCGAAAGGAGGATGGCGAGAGCGTGCTTTTCACCTTTCACCCGCACCCTCGGATGGTGCTGTTCCCGAGCGACCATGGGGTCCAGTTGCTGAACACGCAGAAAGAAAAGGCGCACTTGCTCGAAGCGGCAGGCATCGACCACCTGCTGGTCGTTCCCTTTTCACGGGCTTTTTCGCGGATGAAGGCCGAGGAGTATGTCCGCGATGTGCTGGTGGACGGGTTGCGGATCCATGCCATGGTGATCGGCTACGATCACCGCTTCGGGCGCAATCGCGAAGGGGACATCGCGCTGCTGCGATCGGCCGGTAAGCACTATGGATTCAAGGTGGAGGAGATACCTGCCCAGGAGATCGACCATGTGAAAGTGAGCAGCACCAAAGTGCGGCAAGCCCTGGAACAGGGCGATGTGGATGTGGCGCAAGCATACCTCGGTTATCCGTACGCCCTGGAAGGGGTGGTGGTGCGGGGCGAGATGATCGGTCGCACCCTGGGCTACCCGACGGCCAATATCAACCTGATGGATACGTTGAAGCTGGTGCCGGCCAACGGGGTGTACGCGGTGGACGTCCAATGGAAGGATGGAACGTTCGGAGGAATGTTGAACATCGGTACGCGACCCACCATCCGGAATGGTGCGAACGAACGGACCATCGAAGTGCACGTCTTCGACATGGACGCAGACCTCTATGGGGAAACGCTCACCGTGCGCTTCCATGACCGGATCCGCGATGAGCACCGTTTTGGGGATCAGCATGCCTTGCGCGAACAGCTGAGCAAGGATGCGGAGCGGGCACGGAAATTGTTGAAGCGAGCGAAGCGATGAAGGCGGCCCGGATCCGATGGTTCCTGATCGTGCTGCTAAGTGGCGCTGCTCACCTCACACCCGCCCAGCTGCTGGACAGGCTTGCATTGGATTCCGTGAAAACGTACCGGGACCTGGAAAAGGCCATGCGGGAACCGGACAAGGTCTATCGCCTGGATCTGTCAGGTCAAAAGCTGCGCGAGCTTCCCCCCGAGGTCTTGCAACTGAAGCACCTGAACGCGCTGGACCTGGGTCGCAACCGCTTGAAGGAGCTGCCTGAAGGCTTTGGTGAACTGGTGTACATGCAGGAACTGATCCTGCACCGCAACAAGTTCCGATCCGTGCCTCAAGGCATTTGTTCCATGCGCCGTCTGAAGCGGCTGGACCTGAGCCGCAACGTGATCGAAGGCCTCCCGGCCTGCATGGGAGCCTTGAAGGAACTGGTATCCCTGGACCTTTGGAGCAATGAGCTGAACGAGGTCCCGGAAGAGGTCGCCGGCATGGGCTCCCTGCGCTTCCTCGACCTGCGCCTGATCCAGTTCAACGAGGACGAGATGGAGCACATCAGTTCGCTCTTCCCGCAGGCCAAGATCGAGTTCTCCGCACCCTGCAATTGCGGGTACTGAAATGCTCGAGCTCACCGCGACACAGTTGCTGGTGCTGGAATGGGCGGCGGTGGTGCTCAACATCGGCTTCACCATCGGCATCGCTTGGAACATGCGTTGGGGTTGGCTGTTGGGTATCGTGGCCTCGTGCATCGGTGTCTCCCTGTATGCATACAAAGGTGCCTGGGCCATGACGGTGCTGAACGCGTTCTATGCGGTGATGGGGGTGTATGGCTACGTGGCCTGGGGCCGATCGTCGGACCAGGGCCGGATCCGCCGATGGCCTTTCGGGACGCATTTGCTCGTGCTCGTCTCCGGTTTTCTATTGACCCGCCTGCTGGCCTGTTTGCTCAGTGAACACCTGAACGGAACGTTGCCCGGCATGGATGCCTTCATCAGCGTATTCGGCTTCGTGGCCACCTGGATGATGGCCCATCGGCTGTTGGAGAACTGGTTGTACTGGACCATCGGCGATGTGGTCGCCATCTATTTCAACTGGGTCCTTGGCTACGAAGGATATGCCTTGCTCAATGGGGTATACGTGGTGTTCTCTGTGGTGGGTCTGGTTCGCTGGTACCGGGAATGGCGCGAACAGGGTCCGCGATCGACGGAGCCTACGCTTGCGAACTGATCGCACGCCGTTCGCGATCCCGTTCGTGGAAGGTGATCACGATCAACAGCAGAAGCATCAGGTACACGCTGTCCTCGATCGGTATCGTCAGGATCCGGATGCCCAGGTTCTCCGCATCCTTGTACCACACGATCGGTTCAGGTAGGAAGGTGCCGGTCAATACGCCGTTCACCAAGAGAAAAGGGATCAGACACACGCCATAGCTCAGGAAGAACCGTCCGAGCCAGCGTGATCGAAGGAACAAGGCATGGTATGCCAGGAACAGGGCGGTCCCCAGAAGGGTGGTCGCTGTGTACGCCCGTTCATGCGTGACGAGACCGACCGACAGGAAGAGCAAGGCGAGCAGAAGCGCGATCGGCCGGCCGGCAACGCCGAGCACATCTCGAGGAACGAAATGGCGCAGTACCTCGTGGATGAAGACACAGGCATAGGGGGCGACCAGGAAGAACAGCCATTCCTCCAGTGGCAGGCCCAGCAGATCGGGACCGATCAGGTAGCGCTCGTTGAAGCCCCAGACCCCAGCTGCGGTGAA
>JAGQVN010000058.1 GCA_020437905.1 Flavobacteriales bacterium | reverse complement strand
GATCTTCTGCTCGTCCCGTTTCCGGCAGACCAGCAGCACGTCGTCCGTGCTGATCACGATGTGGTCCTCGAGCCCCTGCAGCACCACCAGGCGGTCATCGTGCACATGTACCATGTTGCGCTCGCAGTCGTACAGCCGCACATGCTCGCCCACGGCGGCGTTGCCCTGCGCGTCCTTGTCCAGATGGGTGTACAGGCTTCCCCAGGTGCCCAGGTCGCTCCAGCCGAACTCGCTGGTCACCACATAGACGTTGTCCGCCTTCTCCATGATCCCATAGTCGATGCTGATGTTCTCGCAATCGGCGTAGGTCTCGGTGATGAAGTCCTGTTCGGCTGGGGTACCGTAGGCCTCCTTCCCGCCCGCGAACCGGGCCTCCATCTCGGGCAGGTGGCGTTCAAAGGCCCTGGTGATGCTCTTCACGCTCCAGATGAAGATGCCCGAGTTCCAGAGGAAATCGCCGCTCTCGAGGAAGCGTTGCGCGGTCTCGTGGTCGGGCTTTTCGGTGAAGGTCTTCACGCGCTTCACGCGGGGGTTCACCGTACCGCTCTCCTCGGTGAACTGGATGTAGCCGTACCCGGTGTCCGGCCGGCTGGGCATGATGCCCAGGGTGACCAGGCAGTCGCTCCCGGCCGCCTGCCTCAGGGCCAGATCCACCGTGGCATGAAAGGCCTCCTCCTTCAGGACCAGGTGGTCGCTGGGAGCGACGATGATTCGGGCCTCCGGATCGCGCTTGGCGATCACGTGGTTGGCGTAGGCCACGCACGGGGCGGTGTTGCGGCGGCTGGGCTCCAGCAGGATCTGATGGTCGGCCAGATCGGGCAACTGCTTCCTGACCAGCGGGGCGTACTGGGCGTTGGTCACCACCAGGATGTTCTCCGGCGGGCACAGGGCCAGGAAGCGGTCGTAGGTCTGCTGGATGAGCGTGCGGCCCAAGCCCAGGAAGTCGAGGAACTGTTTGGGGTAGGCGGTCCGGCTCATGGGCCAGAAGCGGCTGCCGATACCGCCGGCCATGATCACGCAGAAGGTGTGTTTATCGGTCATCTTCGGGGGTGCCGGGCCATTCCCTGCTTCTTCATTAGGTCCATCGGTTTTTCCATTTCCACCTCTGCCATGGGGTCGATGAGGTAGCTCCGCCTGTCGTTCAAACAGCGGCATTTGAAGCGCTTCCGAAGTTGAGGCCCCTTCACATACAATCTGCGGTTGAAGCGGAAGACCGAGCGATGTGGGATCTCCTCCAGATAGGTCCCTGGATCCGGATCGTAGCGCCGCATGGCACGCATCAGATTGTGGTCCGAGCAGCTGCTGGCGGGAGCATCAGCCAGGTGTTGGCGAATGGCCCAGAGCAGATCGGCAGGGAACACGCGACCTGAAAGGAACGGGGTCATGGCCTGGGCATATTCCCGTTTCCAATACGCACCGTGCGGTTTCAACCAGCGCTTGTTGCTTACATACGTGGTGTAGTGCGCGAACTCATGTACCAGGGTGACCAGAAAGGCATACTTGTTCAGGTCACCGTTCACACTGATGCGATGCGGCATGGTCGCTGTAGCCGAGCGGTAGTCCCCCAGCTTGGTGGCCCTGGAGGGGCTTACTCGAACCAGGACCGGGTGGTCCTTGAGCCACTGGAGCACGACCGGAAAGGCTGCTTCAGGCAGTCTGCACCGCAAGGCTTCAAGATCGGTACTGTAACGTGCCAACGGTTCCGCTATCTATGGCTATAGGATGGATGCTGGACCGGTCCCAGCCTTCGGGCATGGACCTCCTTGATGGAGGTTCCACGTTCGGGAAGGGCGTTCCACTTGGGACAATCGCATTTCTTGCTCCGTTTGTGTTTCGTCACGTGCCTCGGCGTTGATGAACAACTGGGGAGCAAGGAAAGCGATGCGATCAGGATCCCCAGAAATAGCCACTGGGGTCTACAGGACACCGGCATGCGGCAAAAGTAGGGCCTGATAGCGGTTCCCGATAGCCCGAAAAAGGCACATGCGCCCCGGATATTCGTCTATTTTTACCGCCTTCGGGCATTGGGCATTCTCTTTCATATTGGGCGATACCTCCAGCTCATGCAGCAGGTTTTCGGCCGACCGGAGCATTGGGGGCGTTATGCACGCAGGATGGTGGAGGAAATGGACCGCTTGGGGGTCCGCAGCCTGGGTCTGGTGGCCCTCATGTCGGTGTTCATGGGCGCCGTGATCACCCTGCAGACCTCCACCAACATCGATGCGGCATGGATACCCAAATACGTGGTCGGCTTCACGGCCCGGCAGAGCATCATCCTGGAGTTCAGTCCGACGATCATCTCTCTGATATTGGCTGGTAAGGTGGGTTCCAACATCGCGGCCGAGATCGGGACCATGCGCGTGAACGAGCAGATCGACGCCCTGGACATCATGGGGATCAACTCAGCGAGCTACCTGATCCTGCCCAAGATCGTGGCAGCCATGTTGATCTTTCCCTTCCTGATCGTCATCAGCATGTTCCTTGGCATTTTCGGGGGGTGGGTGGTCAGTATCCTTACAGGGGTGGTAGGACCAGAGGATTTCATCCAAGGCCTGCAATGGGATTTCGATCCCTACACGGTCACCTACGCACTGATCAAGACCGTTGTTTTTGCGTTTATCATCACGTCGGTCTCTGCGTATCACGGCTACTTCACCAAGGGCGGTGCGCTGGAGGTGGGCCGGAGCAGCACAACAGCTGTGGTATTCAGCAGCATCGTGATCCTGATCGCCAACTACCTGCTCACTCAGATCTTGCTGATATGATCGAGGTCCGGTCGGTTAGCAAACGTTTCGGGGAGGTACAAGTCCTCCGCGACATCAGTACGCGCTTCGAAAAAGGGGTGGTGAACCAGGTCATCGGTAAGAGCGGGAGCGGAAAAAGCGTGCTTGCCAAGTGCATTGTGGGCCTGCACAGACCGGACGAAGGTGACGTTCTGTATGACGGCCGATCGTTCCTGGAAATGGGCCTAGAGGCCAAGCGGGAGGTGCGCAAGGAGATCGGGATGTTGTTCCAGAGCAGCGCCCTCTTCGATTCGATGTCCGTGATGGAGAATGTAATGTTCCCGATGCGCATGTTCTCCGACATGAAGCTGGACGAGATGCTCGAGCGTGCACGCTTTTGTTTGGAGCGGGTGCAGATCATTGGCAAGGATCACTTGTTCCCTGCGGAGCTGAGCGGTGGGATGCAGAAGCGCGTGGGTATTGCCCGGGCCATTGCCATGCAACCGAAATATCTCTTCTGCGATGAACCCAACAGCGGGTTGGACCCGCAGACCGCCATTCTGATCGATAATCTGATCAAGGAGCTCACGGAGGAATTCAACACTACGACCATCGTTATTACACACGACATGAACTCGGTGATCGAGACCGGCCAGAACATCGTGTTCCTGCACCAGGGCCGGAAGTGGTGGCAGGGTGGCCGAAAGGAACTGTTGAACAGTGACAATCCCGAGCTGAATGCCTTCATTTTCGCCAGCGACATGATGCGCTACGCCAAGCGGGCCATGACATCCTGAGACAGGAAAGAACAAGGGCCACGCCCGATCGGCATGGCCCTTGTTCAATGCAGTAGCTGGGGATCAGCGCACCACCAGGCGGACGGTGTTTCGCTGGCCATCCACCACCAGTGTGTGCAGGTAAAGACCCGGCGCCAGTGCTTCCAGGTCCATACGGACCGTCTGAGGACCTGCTGACATGCGGGTCGGCTGAGCGATCATCACCGTCCGTCCGGAGGCGTCGCGCAGTTCCGTGGAGACCTGCGCCGAAGTCAGCAGCTCGAAGCGGACGTCGGTGAAGCCATCGGCCGGGTTGGGCAAAAGGCTCAGGCCACCGGCTAGAGGTCCGTTGTTTTCGTCGATCCCGATCGGACCCGCCATGACGCCGCGCACCATCGGGGTCTTGGTGACATAGAAGAAGTTGGGCGTGGCCATCTGGGGATAGTGGATCAGACTTACCTGAGGAACACTGATGCCGCTCGTACAGAACACCACTTCCTCGGGGCCACCGAAGGTGGCGACCATCAGGGTATATGCCTCTCCTGCAAGAAGGTCCACCGGTTGGTCGAAGGTGAGGGTGATGAAATTGCTTCCACCGATCGGGTTCAGATCGCCGGGAAGCACTTCATATTCATTGGACATGGCGATGACCGCATCGGTGCCATCCAGGACCTGGCCCTGAATGAGCACGTTCGGGTCGGTGTCCTCATGCAAGGCCACCTTGATGGCAACCAATTGATCGTCCACGACCGGGTCCACACGGTTACCCAACCAGAACGCTTCGTTCTGGTTATCCGGACCACGGGACTGCGTGCTCTCGCACACACCATCATCCTGAGCCCATTCGTTCGAGCTCACCATGAAGCTCTGGGTGTCCCCGTTGTTGCTTGGGTCCTCGTCGGTCTGGTCCTGCACGACCTCGAAGGTCACTGTGTAGGTCCCGAGGTCACCGGATGGGACGAAACCATTGACCGAGGGGAACTCGACCTGGGCAGCGGCCATGTCCAGGGAATTGCTTGAGCCGGTGAACTCATTGCCCATGGGACCATCCACGGACACGTTCAACATGGTGTTGGTCTGCGTGGCGTAGCCCTTGTTCTTCACTTCGCCATTCAGCTGCATGCCGCGGACCTGGGAAAGGGGATAGATGGAATAGTCGATGTTGGCCAGGCCGGTATTATCGAAATCGAAGCCGGTGAGCCTGGCACGCAAGAGTGCCATGTCGTTCTCCGGAAGATCGGTG
>JAGQVN010000057.1 GCA_020437905.1 Flavobacteriales bacterium | reverse complement strand
GTGGCTTCATCGTCCTTCAACCATTGCGCGGTCACCGTACTGACGATCGGGATGCGCGGAGCGCTCAGTCTCACGCTTTCAACCACCTGCCTATAAGGAGCCACCATCGCATCCATCATCGGGCTGTGGAAGGCGTGACTGGTCACCAACAATTTGCAGGTGACACCGTCCTTCTCCAGGTCGGCCTGTAGCTTGGCGATCGCATCTTGCGGACCACTGGCCACACACAATTGCGGGCCGTTGTTCGCGGCGATGGAGCAGCCATCCGGAAGGTGCTTCAGGACATCCTCCTCCGCGGCCCGCACGCTCAGCATGCTTCCTCCAGGCAGCTCCTGCATCATGCGACCTCGGTTCGCCACGAGCTTCACGGCATCCTCAAGTGAGAAGACACCGGCAAGACAGCCGGCGGCGAATTCGCCGATGCTATGGCCCATCATGGCTTGCGGCGTAATGCCCCAGTGCATCCAGAGTTTCGCAAGGCTGTATTGGACGGTGAACAGCGAAGCCTGCGTGTAGATCGTCTGCTTCAACTGCTCAGCAGCCCGTTCCTCTTCGCCAGCCTTCGGGAAGATGATGTCGAGCAAGGAGGTGCCGAACTCCTTCGAGAAGAGCGCGCAGCACTCGTTGAAGTGCTTTTTGAAGACCGGCTCGCTCTTGCACAGATCGCGACCCATGTTCACATACTGCGAACCCTGCCCCGGGAACATGAACACCACGCCCGGTGCAGCCTCATGCAATTCCCGGGTACCAATGAGCTGAGCGTCCTTGTTCGCGATCGCATCGATCAGCTCACTGTGCGTGCCACCGACGATCAGGCGGCGATGCTTGAAATGGCGACGACCCAGTTGGAGGGTATAGGCCGCGTCAGCGAGCGAAGTTTCGGGATGGGCTTCGAGCCAGATCCGGAGCTGCTCCGTCATGGTGTCGAGGCTGGTCCGGCTCTTTGCGCTCAGGAAGAATACCTGCTTCTCGCGTGACTTGCTCGATGCCTCGCTGACAGGCGCTTCGGTGAGGATCACGTGCGCATTGGTGCCACCCACGCCGAAGCTGCTTACGCCGGCAACACGTGGCTTTCCGGGTAACCGTGACCACGCAAGGTTGTCCTGCGCCACGCGGAATGGCGAGTTCGCGAAGTCGATGGCAGGATTGGGCTTCTCAAATCCGATGCTCGCCGGGATGTGCTCCCGCTGGAGCGCCAGGGCGGTCTTGATCACCCCTGCGGCACCAGCCGCTGCGGTCAGGTGACCGATGTTCGATTTGATCGAGCCGATCGCACAATGCTGTCCGTTCTTCTGGCCGCCGAACGCGAGCGTCAAGGCTTCCACTTCGATCGGATCGCCCAGCGGCGTTGCTGTACCGTGCGCTTCCACGTACGAAACCTGGTCCGGTGTCACACCGGCATCGGCTTGCGCCATGGCGATCACTTCAGCCTGTCCACGCACACTGGGCGCGGTGAAACTGGCTTTGTCGCCACCGTCGTTGTTCAGTGCAGCACCCTTCACGACCGCGTAGATGTGGTCCTTGTCGCGGACCGCATCGTCCAGGCGTTTGAGCACGATGATCCCGACCCCATCACTGAAGCTGGTGCCTTTTCCCTCGGCATCGAAGGTGCGTGTGCTGCCATCGGGGCTGTACATGCCGCCTTCGTTATACACGATGCCACTGTTGATCGGCGAGGTGATCGCCACCCCGCCGGCCAAAGCCATGTCACAATCCCCGTCACGCAATGCTTTGGTCGCTTGTGCGATGGCCACGAGCGAAGTGCTGCAGGCCGTGTGGATGCTCAAAGCCGGGCCGCGCAGGTCGAACTCGAAGGCAAGCCGCGTGGCGACGTAATCCTTCTCATTCCCGGTCATCACCTGGAACTCGCCCACCTGTTCGATGAGCTCCGGATGACCGAGCACGTTCCGTGTGAAATAGGTGTTGTTCCCGATGCCTGCATACACACCGATCAGTCCGGCGAACTGGGCGGGATCGTAGGCGGCATCCTCCAACGCGGCCCAGGCGGTCTCCAGGAACACGCGCTGCTGGGGGTCCATCAAAGCAGCCACCTTCGGGTTCACCCCGAAGAAGGTATGATCGAACTTGTCGGCGTCGTTCATCACGCCGCGAGCCTTCACGTAATCCGGGTCGTTGCGCAGCTCTTCCGGGACGCTCGGGTCGATCTCTTCCGGGCTCCAGCTCGTGATGCTGTTCCGCTTGTGCAGAAGGTTCTTCCAAAGCTCCTCCACCGTGGCTGCACCTGGGAATCGACCGGACATGCCAATGATGGCGATATCGCCGTGGTCATGTGTGCCATGGCGCGCATTGCGGCGCGCTCTGGCCATGTCGGCAGGAGAAGCCGTACTCGTATCGCCTTGCAGGAAGGCCGCACAGGCCTTGATGGTCGGATGCTGATACAGCTTCACGATGGGCAGCTTCAAGCCATGTCCTTCGAGCTGCGCGACGCACTGGATGCTGAGCAGGGAGTTCCCTCCGAGATCGAAGAAGTTGTCATCGATGCCAACGCGATCGATACCGAGCAGATCGGCCCACACATCGGTGAGGGTCTTTTCAACGGCACTTCGGGGCGCCACGTAGGCCACGTCCAGCTCCGGGCGTTTCACATCGGGCGCAGGCAAGGACTTGCGATCGATCTTTCCGCTCGGTGTGCGAGGCAGCTCCTTCACCGCGACAAAGGCGGAAGGTTGCATGTAGTCCGGGAGAAGCATGGCCAGATGCTTTCGGAGTTCATTGGTCCCGATCTCGGACTTCGCCACGTAATAGCCGATCAGGCGTTTCAGACCCGGTCGGTCCTCGCGCACATTAGCCACGGCCTGTTCCACAGCGGGATGCTTCTCCAGGGCCACTTCCACCTCACCCAGCTCGATGCGATAGCCCCGCACCTTCACCTGGCCATCGATCCGGCCTTTGTAGTCGATCTCGCCATTGGGCAGTTCCACGGCTCGGTCGCCGGTCTTGTACAGTCGTCCATCTGGGATGAAAGGGTCCGTGAGAAAGCGTTCCTTAGTAAGGTCCTCACGTCCGATGTAGCCCGTCGCCACGCAGGCGCCACCGAGATAGAGCTCACCTTCCTCACCCTGCTCCACGGGCTGCATGGCTTCATCGAGCACATAGAGCTTCACGTTGTCGATGGCCTTTCCGATGTTGGGCAATGCAGGCCAGGAGGAAGGATCGCCTTTCAACTCAAGCTCGCTCACCACGTGACCTTCCGTGGGGCCGTACTGATTGCAGAAACGGCAGCCGGGTAGTCGCTTGAACAAGTTCACGATCGCTGGCGTGATCTTCAACTGCTCTCCGCTGGTGAATACCTCTTTCAACGAAGAGGGGACCTCGCCGGTACGTTCTACGGCTTCGGCGAGGTATTGCAGTGCCACGAAGGGCACGATGATCCTGTTGATCCGCTGAGCAATGATCTTGCGAAGTAGCTGGGTGCTGTTCAGGCGGTCCTCATCGCTGATCAGGACAAGGGTTCCTCCTTGCGCAAGCGTGGTGAAGATCTCCTGGAAGCTCACATCGAAGCTGATCGGAGCGAACTGCAGCGTCCGGTCCCCTGCACCACACACACTGGTCTTTACCTGCCATTCGATCAGGTTGGTCAGGGGGGCATGGTGCATGACCACTCCTTTGGGTCGACCGGTGCTTCCGCTCGTGAAAAGCACGTAACAGGGATCTTGAGGGTCGGGAAGCTTTGCATCCTCCAACACCGGGCCGTTCTCCAGGTCCACGTCGTCGAGGATCAAAACGGGCAACCCCTGGTCGTTGAACAGTTCGAGGTACTTTCTTTCCGTGAGAATGATGCTGGGTTGTGCGTCAGCAAGCATGGCCTTGACCCGCCCTCTCGGGTAGCTGGGGTCCATGGGCATGTACGAACGCCCGGACCAGATGCTGGCCAGGATACTGGTAATGAGTCCCGCCGACCGGTCCACACAGACCCCAACAGGTCCGATGGAACCTTCGGCACGCTGGTCCAGAACATGGGCGACCCGCCCGGCCGCATGGACCAGGCTCCTGCCGTCGATGATGGTGTTCCGGTCAGTATCCAGGACGCCCGAAGGAAGTTCCTTGGTGCTCAGAGTTTGGATGATCTCGGTGATCGATCTCATTGGGGGCGATCTTGAAGTTCTTCACGGACGGATACCGTTCCGATGCCAAAGGTCGATCACGCTTTCGGAAGCGCAACCGGACCTGTACCATCCACCCTTCCAAAGCGCCTTGTCATGCGAACAGAACGGGTTACGGTATCCTCGGAATTGGGTCATTAAGACCGGTTGAACGTGATCTTGTCCGTGAAAGTTCCAGCTTCATCGTAAAGGTAGTCCGGTCCATCGAATTGTTCATATCCCTTAGGGAATCAGCAGGTTCAAGCGTGCGATATTCGCGGGTCGTTCTGTGCTTGGAACGGCCCTTAGGATCACGAGAATTGAAGCTTGCGAAGACGGGAACAATGAGGACCGACAACAACAGGCGGGGATCAGTGTTGGGACAGGGCATCGGGAGATGGTCCGTCGCAGCATGCTCGCTATTGATGGCCGCTGGATACGCGGTCGGGCAGACGCATTCGGATCGCAATTCCGTCGAGCTCTCGGCGTCCGTCCAGAGCAACCCACCGCGCATCACGCTTCAATGGGAGTCTTTTCCGAACACCACCGGATTCACTGTCTACCGGAAGCTGAAGAGCGCCACTTCATGGGGCTCGATCCTAGCCACACCGGCCGCATCCAGCACACAATATCAGGATAACAGCGTGGCGGTGGGACAGTACTACGAATACAAAGTGGTCCGCAATGCCACGTTGGGTACAGGATACGGGTATATCGCCACTGGCATCGAGGTGCCCCCGGTGGAATACCGGGGGAAGCTGATCCTGCTGGTGGACAACACGCTCGCTTCGCAGTTGACAGCGGAACTGGCCACGCTCCAGTCCGACCTGAAGGCGGATGGCTGGACCGTGCTCCGCAGGGACGTCAGCCGGACCGCACCCGTCACGACCATCAAAGGGATCATTCAAACGGACTACAATGCCGATCCGGCGAACGTGAAGGCGGTCTATCTGGTGGGTCACGTTCCCGTCCCATACAGCGGGAATGTCTTTCCGGACGGGCACACCGATCATGCGGGTGCGTGGCCGGCTGACACATACTACGCGGACGTGAACGGAAACTGGACGGACAATTCGCTTACCGCATTGGGTGGGTCGCGTCCACAGAACCACAACGTACCAGGAGATGGAAAATTCGACCAGAGCGACATTCCTTCAGCCGCCGAGCTTCAGGTGGGCCGCGTTGATCTATCCGATCTTCCAGCCTTCAGCCAGAGCGAAGTGCAGCTCGTTCGGAATTACCTGAACAAGTCGCATCAATTCAAGACCAAGCAGTTCAGCCCACTTGTGCGCGGCATCATCTTCGATAATCTGAACTGGGCAGGATATCCCCTGGCCGCCTCGGGTTACCGCAGCATCATGCCCTGCGTGGGTCCTTCCAATACCCAGGTGCTCAACACGATAGGGGTGCCCAATGTTTGGGGTGATCCCTTGAGCACGTACATCAACAATCAGAGCTACACCTGGGCATTCGGTTGCGGAGGTGGTTCCTTCATTGCCTCGGATCAAGTGGCCACCACGCAACAGCTAGCGTCGAGCGTGACCAACAATGCGGTGTTCAATATGCTGTTCGGCTCATATTTCGGTGATTGGGATTCCCAGGACAATCTGTTGCGCGCGTTCATCGCGAGGGGTCAGGCGCTCACCAGCGTGTGGTCGGCCATTCCGAACTGGTGGTTCCATCACATGGCCATGGGCGACAACATTGGATATGGGGCTCAGGTGAGCATGAGCAACACCACACTCTATGCGCCCATGCACAATGGGTGGCAGGGAAGTGTGGGCAAGGTCCACCTGGGTCTGATGGGTGACCCCTCACTGCGGATGACGATGGTGTCACCGCCCAGCAACCTCCAGGTATCGAACAACAACGGAGCGGCCCAGTTCACATGGAACGCCTCGTCGGAAACGGTCCTGGGCTATTACATCTACCACATCAATGCTCAAAGTGGCGCAGTTACCCGGGTTGTGCCGAGCCTGGTAACCGGAACCAGCTACTCCAGTCCTTCGGTACCCTTCGTGGCAGGTCAGGAATACATGGTCCGGGCCGTCAAGCTCCACACTTCCGCCAGTGGGAGCTACTACAACCTGTCCCTGGGTGCGCTGGGGACCTCTTCCGGGACCGCCGTTCCGGATTGCCTGGGGGTCCCGGGCGGAGGGGCCCTGCCAGGCACGGCATGCAACGATGGCAACGCGAACACGGGCAATGATACCTGGACCGCGTCTTGTGCGTGTGTCGGACAGGTGCTGGATTGCGATGGGATTCCGGGTGGTTCTGCCGTCCCGGGAAGTGGATGCAACGACGGGAACCCAAACACCGGGAACGATGCCTGGACCGCGAACTGCACGTGCGTGGGACAGGTGATCGACTGCAACGGGGTCCCAGGGGGGGCAGCATTACCGGGAAGCGGATGCAATGATGGGAACCCGAATACTGGCAACGATGCCTGGACAGTGAATTGCACATGCGTGGGTCAAGTGATCGATTGCAATGGGGTCCCGGGTGGGGCCGCCCTACCGGGAACGGCATGCAACGACGGCGACCCGAACACCGGGAATGACACGTGGACGGCGAACTGTAGCTGCGTGGGTCAGGTCGTGGATTGCGCAGGCGTGGCCGGCGGCACGGCATTCGTGGACAACTGCGGCACCTGCGTGGGTGGCACCACCGGACTGAGCGCGTGCGTGCAGGATTGCAGCGGCACCTGGGGCGGCGCTGCGTTGCCCGGAACGGCATGCAACGATGGCGACCCGAATACCGGGAACGACACGTGGACCGCGAACTGTACCTGCGTCGGTCAGGTGTTGGATTGTGCCGGGGTGGCCGGCGGAACAGCCTTTGTGGACAACTGCGCCACTTGCGTGGGGGGCACTACCGGATTGAGCGCCTGCGTACAGGAC
>JAGQVN010000056.1 GCA_020437905.1 Flavobacteriales bacterium | reverse complement strand
TAGGTCAGTTCGACCTCCAGTTCACCTTCGGGCCGGTCAGCTTTGGTATCTCTTCACCCGTAGACATCTATCGGGATGGTAAGCTCATTGCTCACTGGGATGAAGGCGGGTGGCCAGAGCCCGGTTTCTTCGACATCATGAATGTTGAGGTCCTGCGTTACGAAGTTCCCAGTGATCGTCTCATTGTGATTGAGTTCAATAATGGCCTCGCGATGCATCTCGTGGATGACTCGGATGAGTATGAATGCATGACGATCACATGGCAGGATAGTGGTCGAATCTTTGTGATATGACCATGCGCCCCCTCCGCTTCTCCATCAACGTCACCCTGGACGGCTGTTACGACCATACGGTAGGGATCGCGGACGAGGACCCCACCTTGCACCCTCCCGTCAACTTCCTTCAGCTTGGGGTAGGACGCTGCTGATGGGATCCGCTAGGTGGACTTCCTTGTTCGCGTGCTACGGGCGCCCTTCTTCGCTAGTTGCTCCTCGATCTCCAGCACTTTCATCTTCACGATAGCCTTCACCACCGCGGCTGGTATGGGCTTCCCCGGAACGAATTGGATCGATCCCTTGGTGCGCTTGAAGTCCTTCAATTCGGTTTCGAAGCCCGTAGGCATCATTCCATACAAGGCGCAATGCGACTTCGCAGCTCCCATATACAGCAAAGGTTTGCCGTGGAGCCTGAAGCCGGGCAGACCATAGCCGAAGTATTCTTCGCAGCCCGTGGCCGCGGACAGGATCTGCTTCCGCAATTTCTGCAAGGCCAAAGCCTGATCGTGAGGAAGCGCCTGCAGATAGGCATCCGTATCCTTCACTGATGGGTTCATCCAACCAAACTTACACTTCAGGTCTACCCGTACTCACTTCCTCAGGATGGACTTCATCTTCTTCCCCTTCGCTAATTCATGCACTATATGGCGCAATAGAGGCACCCGGTCACTTCATCTTGTTGAACATGTACCGCGCGATCTTCCAGCCGCCCTCGGTGCGCTGCAGCACGAAGAGCTCGCGGTTCTCTTCTGGAACCGTTTCACCTGTGGCATGGATCAGCGTGCTGCCTTTGGAGGTGGTGCGTGCGAAGGCATGGTCGCCGTCCACCACGATCTCGTCGATGAAGAACTCTATGTTGAGCTGGATCATGGAGAAGACGCCCTCGTAGGCAGCCTTCACCTGTTCCGTGCCAACGGAAGAAGGGAAGCCGGTGGGCATGAAAACGCCATCGGTCGTGTAGAGCGGGATCACTTGATCCACGCTGGAGGCGTTGAGGGCATCGCGGTAGGCGAACAGGAGTTCCTTGATCGCGGTCTGGTCGTTGGAGGTGTTCATAGGCTCGTGTGTTTCGTTGTGAGGCGCGTTCTCGTTCATCGGGGGGGCCTGGCAGCCAAACATCAGGGCCACCGAAAGCGGGAAGAGAACTTTGTGTTTCATATCGCTGATCGTTACAGCACAAAGGTTCCCCGGCCCGGTATCGCGGACACATAGCCCGGATCAAGAAATGACCTTGATCCAGATCAAGGATCAACCCCGCTTGCCGGATTTCGCGCGAAGCCGGCTGAGGAACTCGGGCGTGACACCCAGGTAGGAGGCGATGTGCACGTTCGGAACGCGTGCGGCCAAGGCGGGGTGCAGCTCCACGAAATGCGCATAGCGCTGTTCGGCATTTGAAGCATTGCGGCGGAGCATCCGTTGCTGCAGTTCCACGAACTGGTCCTCGATGATCACCCGGAAGTTGCGGTCGAACTTGGGGTGCGCGGTGTAGAGGTGCAGCAGGTCGCCGTGCTCGATGCAGATCACCGTGCTCGGTTCCAAAGCCTCGATGAAGAGGCTGCTCGGCTTCTCGGCATGGAAGCTCCCGATGTCGACGATCCACTCGTTCTCCTGTGCGAACTGGAGGTTGTGCTCCACGCCCTTGGCATCCAGCTCGTACATGCGCAAACAGCCCTCCACCACGAAGGCATAGGACTTGCACACCTCGCCTTCCTGCAACAGGAAGCCACGCTTCTTCAAGCGGCGCACCCGGCTGAGCG
>JAGQVN010000055.1 GCA_020437905.1 Flavobacteriales bacterium | reverse complement strand
CGATAAGGGCGACCACTATCTGTTGAACGGCACGAAGAACTGGATCACCAACGGCAATTCGGCCAGCACCTATCTGGTGATGGCCCAAACGGATGCGGACAAAGGACACAAGGGGATCAACTGCCTGATCGTGGAGAAGGACATGGAGGGGTTCCAGGTGGGAGCGAAGGAGGACAAGCTGGGGATCCGCGGAAGCGACACGCATACGTTGATGTTCCAGGATGTGAAGGTGCCGAAGGAGAACCGTATTGGTGTTGATGGGTTCGGCTTCAAGTTCGCCATGAAGACCCTGGCCGGTGGACGTATTGGAATTGCAGCGCAAGCATTGGGGATCGCCAGCGGTGCATACGAGCTGGCCCTGGCATACAGCAAGGAACGCCAGGCTTTTGGCAAGCCCATCCATCAGCACCAGGCCATCGCCTTCAAACTGGCCGACATGGCCACCGAGATCGAGGCAGCACGCCTGCTATGCTTGAAAGCTGCGAAGCTGAAGGATGAGAAGAAGGACTATGCGCAGGCCAGCTCCATGGCGAAGCTCTTTGCCAGCGAGGTCGCCATGCGGACCACTGTGGAGGCTGTGCAGGTGCACGGCGGTTACGGGTTCGTCAAGGAGTATCATGTCGAGCGCCTGATGCGTGATGCCAAGATCACCCAGATCTACGAGGGTACCAGCGAAGTGCAGCGCATCGTGATCAGTCGGGGGATCCTGAACGGTTGAGGACGGATCCGACCTACAGAGCCGGAAGCACCTTTTCCAAAGCGGTCCCGCGCGACCCCTTGATCAGGATGAGCCGCTCCGCGATCGCGGCATCCTCGAGAAAAGCCAACGCTGATGCTGCGTCGGGATGGATCTGCAGGTCCCCGCGGGGAGGGAATTCCCTTCCCACATAAACGGCGTCCAACCCCAATTCCTTCACCAGGTCCACCAGGCGCTGGTGTTCCTGTGCGGTGCTTTCACCCAATTCTTTCATACCCCCCAGGATCACCATTTTCGGCCGATCGCCGGGCATGGCCGCGAAGTGCTCCAAGGCGGCCTTCATGCTGGTGGGATTGGCGTTGTACGCGTCCATAACCAGGTGGTTCCGACCAGTGTCGATGAACTGTGAACGTGCATTGCCCGGTTCGTAGCTCTGGATGGCGCCGGCCATGGCCGTGTCGCTTACCCCCAGTTCGCCCCCGACGCACACCGCTGCCAGCGCATTGGACAGGTTGTACGCTCCGACCAGTCGTGTGATCACTTCACCCGATCGCACCCCCAAGTGCTCCCATGCGAAGGTCAGGAAGGATCGACCGTCCTTCATGGTCCCTCGCCATTCGCTCAATTCATTGGTGCCGTAGGTGGTCCGTGTGATCCCGGCACTGTGTTCCATCAACAAGGCATCGTCGGCGTTCACGTAGAGGCGGCCCTGATGCTCACGGATCCACGCATACAGTTCGGTCTTCCCTTTTAGTACACCCTCGATGCCGCCAAAGCCCTCGATGTGCGCATAGCCGATGTTGGTGATCAGCCCGTGGGTCGGTTCCGCAATGGCGACCAGTTCGGAGATGTCGCCCACCTTGTTGGCCCCCATTTCAACGATGGCGGTCCGGTACGTGTGGTTCAGACGCAACAGGGTGAGCGGTACCCCGATGTGGTTGTTCAGGTTTCCCGCGGTGGCCAGGGTCGGTCTGTCAGCTGAAAGTACCGCATACATCAGCTCCTTGGTCGTGGTCTTCCCGTTGCTGCCAGTGATCCCGATCACAGGTATGTCGAACTGGCGACGATGGTAACGGGCAAGCTCCTGAAGGGTGTCAAGCACGTCATCCACCAGGATGAAGCGCTGGTCCGAGACCACTTCGGGGTCGTCCACGACGGCCATGCGGCAACCAGCTTCCAAGGCGGCCGCAGCGAAGTTGTTCGCGTTGAAATTGGGGCCCCTCAGGGCGAAGAACAGGCCCCCCTCCAAAGGCTTTCGTGTATCCGTGCACGCTCCCGTGCATTCCAGGAAACGGGCATGTAGGGCAGCGAGGTCGGTGGATGCCATGAAAAAAAGACCCCGACCGGTGGGGTCGGGGTCCTAAGTTAATGACGAAGCGATCAGCGTTTCAGTTTGCTTCGGCGTCGGTCATCGCCAAGGCCCACCGGACTGCCCACGCGCGTCATTGCACAGCGGAAGCCGATGGTCGCGGTGCTTTGACGCTCATCCAGGAACCTTCGCGTACCCGGGTTAGCCCAGTAGACGCGATCGGCCCAGCTGGCGCCCTTGTATACGCGGGCATGGTCGTTGATGAGCGTGGTCTTACCCCAGTCGTACATGCGATTTCCCTCGAAGTCGGGCTGCTCGTAGTAAATGCTGCTCTCACCATCACCATCCATGAAATCGATGTTGTCCGAATCACGGTAGTTGCGACGGTCGATGTTCTCTTCCACGGTCACGTTCCGCATGCGGATGTCACCCGGTTGGTCGCTCTGGTAGTCGCTGATGCCGCTCAACAGCTTGGGCTGCACGTCGCTTTCGAAATTGGCACCCTTGATCATGTCCACCATGTCCTGAACGCGCTGGAATGCAGCGTCCTCCTTCCGTGTGTTCTTGAACTCGATGGACTGATCGATGGCCTCCAGCAGATCATCGATCAGTTTGGCCTCCTCCTCGGTGGCCTTGCCGGACATGCGCTTCTGGAACTCGGTGAGGAAGTACTTGATGCCATCCACATCGTACACCACCAGGTCGTGCTTGTCCTCGATCGCGCCATCGCTGTTCAGCACCTTGGTCTTGAAGACGTTGCCTCGGAACGGACGGAAATCGTCCTTGTCCTCCGGGCTGAGCGGTCGGTACACGTCCATGACCCATTCGCTCACGTTGCCTGCCATGTTGTACAGGCCGTAGTCGTTCGGCCAATAGCTGAACACCGGAGCGGTCACGTCGGCGTTGTCGTTCAGGCTGCCGGCCACACCCATGTAATCACCCCGACCGCGCATGAAGTTCCCGCGGAAGTCTCCGTAGAAGGCACCACCCTTCTTGCGGCTGTCGTAGCGCACCCAGTGTCCGTTCCAAGGGTAGATGCGGCGTTCGATGACGCGCTCGTCCACCGTGTTCCCGATCATGCCGAAGGCGGCGTATTCCCATTCCGCCTCGGTCGGAAGCCGGTAGCGGGGAAGGAGGATGCCGTCCTCCATGCGGATGTTCCGCGTATCACGGTTCGGGTTGAAATCCTGGACCCCGTCCACGCGTTTACCGCTTTCGTACTGACCGGCCAGGTAAGCGTCCGTGGTGAAGTGGTCCTCGTTGATCTGGTTCGGGTAATGCTCGAACAGGCCTTCACGGATCAGGATGATCTCGTTCACCCGATCGGTACGCCAGGCACAATAGTCGTTCGCCTGCAGCCAGTTCACGCCGACCACGGGATAGTCACGGTAGGCCGGGTGGCGCAGGTAATACTCGGTGAAAGGTTCGTTGTAGGCCAATTTGCTCCGCCATACCAGGGAGTCGGGCAGGGCCTTCTTATAGATCTCCGGATAGTCCGCGGCGAAGACGCGGTCCAACCAATACAGGTATTCCAACCAGAAGAAGTTGGACACTTCCACTTCATCCATGTAAAAGGAGGACACGGTCACGGTGCGTGGGATGTTATCCCACTCGTGGGTCAGGTCATCGGTGACCCGGCCCATGGTGAACTGTCCACCTTCGATCAGGATGATGCCCGGTCCGTTCTCCTGTTCCTCGAAGGGAGCTTTTTCAAAGCCACCGTTCTTGGAATCGTTGTAGTTCCATCCAGTTGCGCCGCTCTTTTCGAACTGGCAAGAACTGAACAGGGCTCCTGAGATGACCAGGATGGCGAGGTTCCTAATGCGGTCCATGGTGCAGGTGCGTGAATTCGTTAATTGGTCCCATCAGAACGTCGGGCAGGCGACCACCCGGAACCGACGCTTCTTGGCTTTGCAGTTGAAGTTGAGCTGTAATGACACCTCATGCGATCCGGCCGTTGCCGTGGTGAGCTTGGAGGTGGTGACATCATAACTGTATCCGAACTTGAACTTCTCGGTATGGAAGCCGATCAATGCTATGAACGCATCCCGGGTGCGATACCATATACCGGCCGTTATCGGACCGTGGTCGATGTACAGACCGAGATTGAGCTGACGGAACTGTGCCTGCTGCTGATACAGCACGTTTGGAGATATCCTGGTCTTGGCCTCGCCGTATTTCCCACGCATGCCCAAGGGAATGCTCGCGCCGGCATGTCCTGTCAGCTTCATCGGAAGCCGTGAGGTCCCAACGATCAGTGATTCGTTCGGTTGTGTCAGGTGATGCGCCGCGAAGCCGACGAAAAAGACGTCCGAATAACCCAGTATGCCCGCGGAGAAGTCCGCGTTCCCGATGCTTCCACCCCGGGGCACATCATTGGTGTTGTAAATGAAGCCGCGCCGGGGATCGATCATATCCCCAAAGGTGAGCTTGCTCCAATCCAGTGATTTCTGGAAGTAGGTGGCCTGTGCGCCGAACTTCATGGAGAACTTGCGCGACACAGCCAGTTGATAGCTGTACATCCCGCTTACGGTGGTCGTGGTCAGGGTCCCCTTTCCGGCCTGGTCCCGCATCACCTGTACCCCAAGGCCTCCAAGAATGGCATCCACATGTTGGTCATAGCTGGCACTGATCGTCTCGAACGTGCCGGTGAGCGCGGGCCATTGGTTCCGGTAGTTCATGACCACACGCGGGCAGCGGGCGGTACCGGCAAAGGCCGGGTTGAGGTAGAGCGGGTTCGCGTAGAACTGAGTGAACTGTGGGTCCTGTGCGAACGTTGCACAAGTGGACCAAACAGCCAACGCGGCCACCATGGCCGCACGTAGCCTCGAACGCGTGTTCACGCTTCCCATCTCCGTTGCACTGATGCGAACGCCAAGTATACGTACATCATTGCTTTGTGGTTCCCCCATGCCACTCCACAATGATCACGGACCGGTATCGTTAGTGGGGGTGTTCCGAAAGACAAGGGTCGAAGGTAGTAATTTCGGTCCTCGTTGTTGAAAACCTGTTGATCATTGTTCATGACCCGGATCCCCACCCTTGTTCTCCTGACCACCTCCCTGATCGGTGGCAGTGCGATGGCTCAGAACACGAAGAGCCCGTCCACGGGTGATCCCAAGCCGGTCCAGCAGACTCGCACAAGCCCGACCCAGCGGGTCCCGGCCTCAACTCTTCCTCAGAGCGACCGCTCGGTCTCCGAGCGCAGCTCGGTCATTGGTCGCAGTGAGGCACCTGTTCCGGCCGAACTGGTGGATGAACGGACCCCTTCCAACGATGTAGCGGCTCCGTTCACCGATCCGGAACGGCAGGACCTTCCCTATGTGCACGAGTCGAGAGCGCTCGGGGTCGGCGCCACCGGGTTCTCCGTGTTCCTTACCGAGCAACGTTACCGACCCCTCTCCGAAAAGGAGGTGCAGGCGCTTCCCGGGCTGGACCGCGATTGGAATGAGCCCTTTGTCCGTCAGCGTCTGAGCTGGTACCGAAAGGTGCCACATGCGCTGGTCGACATCTATCCGTACCGATTCAATGCCCAGCGTGGTGCGTGGGAGCGGCTGGTCTCGTATACCCTGGAGGTGGTCGAACAACGCAGTGGCGGAGGCGGCGGAGTCGCCAAAAGCTATCCGTCGACGTCCCGATTGAGCTCAGGTGAATGGTATCGTGTGCAGGTCCTGCAGGATGGTGTGCATGCCATCCCGTTCGAGGTGCTCAACGGGCTGGGACTTGCGGGGCCCGTGCCTTCCGACCAGGTGAACGTCTATGGTGGCCACTACGGGATGCTCCCCTTTCTGAACGACATTGCCCGCCCCACGGACCTTCCCTTGAACGCTACGATCATGGAGGATGGTGGCGATGGCGAGTTCGGCCCCGGGGATCGTATCCTCTTTTATGCCTCCGGACCGCATGCCTGGGACCTGAACACTGGTGCAGGTCGCTTCACGCATACCAAACATGTGTTCACCGACACCGCCTCCTATTTCGTCGGTATCGGGGTGGATCCCGCACAACGCGTACAGCAATTATCGGAGGTGACCGACCCCGCCACCCGGACCAGCACCTCCTTCGACGACCGGCAGTTCATCGAACGTGACCTTTCGAACCTGCTGAAGAGCGGTCGCGAGTTCATGGGGGAGACCTATGACCTGACCACCACGTACAACTACAATTTCAGCACACCCTATCTCCGCAGCCAGGACCCGGTGACGCTGGAGGTCGATGTGTTCTCGCGGACCTTCGGATTGAACAATGCCAGCAGCTGGCGCATCCAGGTGGGCAGTGCCATGGACAGCACGTTCGCGGTGCAGGGCATTTCGGGCAGCTACACCGGGGACTTCGCGCGCCCAAAGCGACAGAACTACACGTTCAATGCTTCGGGCAACAACCTCCCGATCACGGTGACCTTCCTGAAGAACGATCCGGTCACTTCCATTGGTTACATGAACTTCCTGCGTGTGAATCTCCGGCGTGACCTGAAGCTTGCCGGGAATTCGTTGATCTTCCGCGACCTTACTTCAGTGGGCCCGGGCGAGATCACCGAGTTCACCCTTGACCTGGCGCAAGGCAGCCTGCGGATCTGGGACGTAACGGACCCATACAACACCGCGGCTGTGCCTTTCACGGACAATAACCTGCAGAAAGTGTTCCGCGTCAGGACCGACAGCTTGCGTCAGTTCGTCGCCTTCAAGCCGGCCGGGATCCCCGAAGTGATTCCCCGGGAAAAGGTCCAGGTGCAGGACCTGCATGCGACGGCCCTGCCTGCCGATCTCGTGATCGTGTGCCCGCAGCTGTTCTGGTCCGAGTGCCAGCGACTGGCTGCGCAACGTGCCTCCGAGGGCCTCAGCGTGGTGATGGTCACGCCTCAGCAGGTCTTCAATGAGTTCTCCTCGGGCATGCGCGATGCGACGGCGATCAAGCGCTACATGAAGATGTTGTACGATCGGGCAGGTCAGGATCAGGCCCTGCTTCCACGTTATCTATTGCTCTTCGGCGATGGTTCGTACAACAACCTGTCCATAGCACCGGGGAACCAGAACTACATCCCTTCCTACCAGACATCGAACGCGCACAATGCATCCAGCAGCTATTGCTCGGATGACTACTTCGGCCTGCTCGACGATAACGAGGGGGAATACCAGGGCGACCTGGTGGACATCGGCATCGGCCGGATCCCGGTCTCCTCGACGCAGATCGCGCGGGAAATGGTCGACAAGATCCTGAACTACGATCGCTTGCTGCTGCTTCAGAGCGGGGATGCCCAAGTCTGCTCAGTCACGGGGGATGGTGGGTCGAACGACTGGCGGACGAACATCGTTTTCGCCAGCGACGATCAGGAAGGCGATGGTTTCGAGGGGACCATCCACATGAGCCAGAGCAATTCGATCGCGGTGAGCGTGGAACAGGAACAGCCGTGCATGAACGTGGCCAAGATCTACCTCGATGCTTACCAGCAGTATAGCACGCCTGGGGGTGAGCGCTATCCCGATGCCCAGGATGAACTGCGCGACCGGGTCCAGAAGGGGGCCTTGATCGTGAACTACATCGGTCATGGTGGCGAAGTGGGGTGGGCCCACGAGCGCTTCCTGGACAACAGCACGATCCTGGGTTGGACCAACAAGGAGCGCCTGCCCTTGTTCATGACCGCTACCTGCGAGTTCACCCGGTGGGATGATCCCGCGCGGACATCGGCTGGCGAGTACGTCATGCTGAACCCGGACGGTGCGGGCATCGGCCTGATGACCACCACCCGGATCGCCTACAGCAACCAGAACTTCGCACTGTCCCAATTCTTCTACGACCACATCTTCGAGGTGGTCGATGAGCAGGGGCGGCCTGCCTGTCTGGGGGATGTGTTCCGCAGGACCAAGCTGGATATCACCTCCTCCCAGCCGACCCAGGTGAACCACCGCAACTTCGCGCTGATCGGGGATCCGAGCCTGCGCCTGGCCCTCCCGAAGGACCGGGTCGAGATCTTGTCCGTGACCGATACCGCAGGAACTGCGGTCGATACCCTGAAGGCCCTTTCCACGGTCCGCATCACCGGACGCATCGTGGATACTGGTGGGCAGCCGATCACCAGTATGAACGGCTTGGTGATCCCCACGGTCTATGACAAGAGCGCTCCTGTGAGCACGCTGGCCAACGATGGGGGACAGCCCTTCAACTTCAACCTGCGCAAGAACATCATCTATCGCGGGAAGGCGACTGTGCAGAACGGCGAGTTCAGCTTCACCTTCGTGGTGCCCAAGGACATCAACTACGCCGTGGGCCCGGGTCGGATCAGTTGCTACGCGGAGAGCTTCGCCTCCAACGCCTGCGGAGGCAGTACCGATGTGTTGGTGGGCAGCACGGCCACGGATGTCGTCGCCGATGAGCTGGGCCCGGAAATGTCGATCTACATGAACGATGAGCGCTTCGTGCGTGGAGGTATCACCAACGAGACCCCCTTGCTGCTGGTCAAGCTGTTCGACCAGAACGGGATCAACACGCTGGGCAACAGCATCGGACATGATCTGGTCGCGGTCCTCGACGAGAACACCGATCAGGCCATCGTGCTGAACGACCTCTATGAGTCGGACCTGGACACCTACCAGAGCGGGAAGGTGCGCTATCGCTTCGGGGAACTTGCTGAAGGGGAGCATACCGTTTCGGTGAAGGCCTGGGATGTGTTCAACAACTCCAGCACCAGCAGTACCGAGTTCGTGGTGGCCCCAAGCGCCGAACTAGCCCTTGAGCACGTACTGAACTACCCGAACCCCTTCACCACCTACACGGAGTTCTTCTTTGAACATAACCGTCCCTGCTCGACCCTGGATGTGCAGGTGCAGGTGTTCTCCGTCAGTGGTCGCCTGGTCAAGACCTTGAACCGGCAGCTGAACTGTAACGGTTTCCGCTCGGAACCGATGGCCTGGGATGGTCGGGACGACATGGGCGACAAACTGGGCCGGGGTGTCTATGTCTATCGTGTCAACGTGGTGACC
Source organism: Flavobacteriales bacterium (assembly GCA_020437905.1). GTDB lineage: Bacteria > Bacteroidota > Bacteroidia > Flavobacteriales_F > PHOS-HE28 > PHOS-HE28. Next base: position 4,517 of record JAGQVN010000055.1, on the reverse strand, counting down.
CCCGAGGGGGACAAGGCCGAGAAGTTCGAGAAGCTTGTGATCCTGCGATAAGTCCAAGAAAGCATCTCAACGATCGTGTAGTGACATGCTCCACACAATAAAGACGGGGTGAAGCCCGTATATTTGCCGTCCTTTTTCCAATACCCAGCCTTGATGTTCCTTCGTCCCCTGCACAACCTGGCCCTGTTGGTGCTCGTTCTCCTTGCCTATCCGGGGGATATGGTCGCACAGGTCTCATCGGATTGCATCAATCAGGTCACCGGCCAACCCTGCGGCCAGGAGTTGAACACCATCACGACCGCCGTACCCTTCCTGCTGATCGGCCCGGATTCGCGCGCTGGTGGCATGGGCGATGCGGGTGTGGCCATCACCCCGGATGCGAACTCCATCCACTGGAACCCCTCGAAACTGGCCTTTGCCGAGAACGATGCCGAGGTCGCCATTTCCTTCTCTCCCTGGCTGCGGAACCTGGTGCCGGACATGAGCCTGGCCTACCTTGCCGGGTACGGGCGCCTGGGCAACAAACGCAGTACCATCGGAGGATCCCTGCGGTACTTCGATCTGGGAAGCATCCAGTTCACCGACCAGAACGGGAACCCGATCCGCGATTTCTCTCCGGCCGAGTTCGCCGTGGACCTCGCCTTTGCGCAGCAATTCAGCGATTTCGTTTCCGGTGGTATCGCCGTCCGCTACGTGAACAGCAACCTGACCGGTGGCTTGAACGTGAACAACGCGAACACAAAGGCCGGGCAGACCGTCGCAGCCGATGTATCCTTCTACTACCAGAAGCCCGACCTGCGGATCGGGGAAGGTGAGGGCGAGTTCGCCTTCGGGATGAACATCTCGAACATCGGTGCGAAGATGTCCTACTCGGAGACCGCCAAGCAGGACTTCATCCCGATCAACCTGCGCCTCGGGCCTCGCTTCACCTATGCCTTCGACGATTACAACACCATTTCCTTTCACTTCGACGCCAACAAACTGCTGGTACCCACCCCCCCGATCTATGCCCGGGATTCTGCGGGGATCGTGACCGACCCGACAACGGGCGAGTTCCAGATCGCCAGCGGCAAGGACCCGGATGTGGGTGTGGCCCAAGGCATGATCCAGAGCTTCTCGGATGCGCCGGGCTGGTTCGATCAGAACGGCACGCTCGTCAGCGGCAGCCGTTTTCGCGAGGAACTGCGCGAGATCGCTCTGGCCGGTGGCATTGAATACTGGTACGCGAAGCAATTCGCCGTGCGGGCCGGTTATTTCTGGGAGCACGCCACCAAAGGCAACCGCAAGTACTTCACGCTGGGTGCCGGAGTGCGCTACAGCATCTTCAGCATCGACCTGAGCTACCTGATCGCCAATACGCAGCGCAGCCCGCTGGCGAACACCCTGCGCTTCACGCTCGGGTTCAACTTCGACAAGAGCAAGAAGAAGAAGGACGACGCGGAATGAACATCCGTGTCGGCTTCGGCTACGACGTGCACCGTTTCGCGGAAGGACGCGAACTGTGGCTCGGTGGCGTGAAGATCCCGCATGAGAAAGGGTTGTTGGGGCATTCCGATGCCGATGCCCTGCTCCATGCCATTTGCGATGCCCTGCTCGGAGCCACCGGCAAAGGCGATATCGGCACCCATTTTCCCGACACGGACCCTGCCTGGAAAGGTGCCGACAGCCGGGAGCTGCTCCGCGCCGTGGTCGGTCTGTTGCATGCCGATGGCTGGCGCGTGGGCAACGTGGATTGCACCCTGGTGCTGGAACGTCCGAAGATGATGCCCCACGCGGAGGCCATGCGCAATACCATCGCTCCGCTCCTGGACCTGGCCCCTGATGCCGTGAGCATCAAGGCCACGACCAACGAGCAAATGGGCCATTTGGGCCGCGAGGAGGGGGTATGCGCCTATGCCGTGGCGCTGGTCCAGCGTCCGGAAAGCAAGGGGTGAACCGTTAGTCGTTGTCGTCCGGAGGCAACTCCGTGAACGTGCGGTGCCCCTGCTCGTCGTCGAAGTAGAACACCCGCAGCTGGGCGGTGTCACGGAGCAGGTCGATGCGGCCCACCTCCACGCGGGACACAGTGAGCCCCAATCGCTCATGCAGGTCCTTCATCAGCGCGTCCCGGTTCTCCGGCTTGATCAGGTCGATCCGTTCGTAGATGATCTGGCGCATGGCCTCGTGACGCGTGAGCCACAAGTGCTCCAAGGCGTAGGTGACCAGCAGGATCATGCCGTCGGTGAAGAACAGTTCGGCAATGCTCACTTTCTTGCTCACCAGGGAATTGATCACCGCCAGGGTGATCACGGCGAACAGGTAGGTCATGTCCTTGATGCTGATCTGTTCGGTCCGATAGCGCAGGATGCCGAAGATGGCGAACAGGCCGAAGGCAAAGCCGATGCTCAGCTTCACGTTGTTCAGCAGGATGCACAGGAAGAAGATCAGGATGTTGAACAGGAAGTAGGTGAACAGGTAGTCCTTCTTCCGGTGGATCGGATAGTATATCATCCGGATCAGCACGAAGAGCACGGCCGCATCCAGCGCGAACTTGAAGAGCAGTTCCCACATGTCCTCGTGGAACAGGCGCATACCGAAAAGGCGGATGGTCAACATGGTCAGGTCTTTAGGCCGCGCTGGCGATGCGCTCCAGGGCGTTCAGCGTGGGCTTGAAACGGTTGTATTTCCGCACCTGACCGGCCCGCAGCATGCCGATGCAGTATTTGCTCATGCCCTTCGGACGCAAACCCATCCGGCGCATGCACTGTACGAAGGGGGACGACCGGTCGGTGCGCTCCTGTTTTACCTCCGCGACCACGGTCCCCTCCAGTTCTGGGGCTTGCGTCTCATCCGAAGGGACCGCAAAGCGCAGGCCCAGGTCGATGGTCAGACGTTCCGGCCGGTCCCTGCGGACCAGGGTCAGGCGGGTGAAGCTGTTCCACAAGGTGGCCTGCATGTCCGCCTGATCACCGGAAGCCTCGCGTACGAACGCCTGGTCGGCGGCGGGCATTTCCTCCGGTATGCCGGGTACCGGTATGCGCACCTTGTCCGTGCGACCACGCCCCGTCTTGCGCTTTACCTCCAGGAAACAGATCCCGGAACCCACGTACTCCCGGTAGCGCACCTTGTAGCGCAGGTTGCGGCCATTGTGGTGGTCCATATAGCTCTTCAGCTCCTCGGTGTCGTAGTACAGGGACCGGTAGTCGGTGCCGCGCTTTCCTTTCACCTCCAGGATGCGGTAGTGCGGCAATACCTCCTCCAACACATGGGGAAGGTCCGTTTTAGCGAAGACATATTTGGTGTCGGTACGGTCCATCAAGGACACGGCATCCATCTCGTCCAGCGAGATGGGATCGAAACGTGCGATGATCGGATCGAGCTCCTGCATGGGCGTGCCGACAAGGCGGCAAAGGTAGGGATCGCAAGCGGCTCAGCGGTGGCGCGGCATCCGGGCGGCGGTTCTGGACACGGCGTCTATTCTGCGACCCGCTTCGGGGTCGGATCAGATCCGTCAATGACCTTGCTAAGTGCTGTGACTCCTTTGGGGTCGAGCGCCCCGAAGGGACCACAGACACGGGCATTTGCATCGGACCGGGATCCAGCACCCTGCGAGACCCCGGAGGGGTCCGAGGCATGAGCATTCGCAACGCGCCGAGATGTTCGACCCCGAAGCGGGTCGCAGGGTATGCCTTCACAGAGTTGAACAGGACGTGATAGCCCATAGGTTCCCGCAAGGTGCGGCATCCGGGCCGTGCTACCTTTGGCGGCCCTGAACACAGGACGTGGAAAAGGAATTCCGGTTTTCCTACATCCAGCACAAAAGTGTTGATGCCTTGAACGAGGCGGACCAGGAACTGCTGCACGCTGCGGAACAGGCCGCCGAGAGGGCCTATGCGCCCTATTCCAACTTCCACGTGGGGGCTGCCTTGCGCCTGGCCGATGGCACGGTGGTCACGGGCAACAACCAGGAGAACGCCAGCTTCCCGGCAGGCACCTGTGCCGAACGGACCGCCCTGCACGCCGCCATGTCCCTGTATCCAGCGGCGACCGTCACGACCATGGCCATCCTGGTGAAAGGGCAGGAGCGACCGGTGTCCCCCTGTGGGGTGTGCCGGCAGGCGCTGATGGAACAGCGCACGCGTCAGCAGGTACCATTGAGGCTGCTGTTGGGGACTTCCAAGGGACCCGTATTGGAGGTGTCCGACGCTTCCTCGCTGCTCCCGCTGGCCTTCGATGGCTCGTTCCTGCAGGGCTGAGCCTTCGCGCGGGGCCGGGCCTATATTTGCTGACCCTGCGGGAAAGGCCATGAGCACGACCACAAGCAAGAAGCAGCCGAAGAAGCAAGCCAAGGCAGACACCTTGGGCAAGGAGACCTACCTCCGCTGGTACAAGGACATGCTCCTGATGCGCCGCTTCGAGGAGAAGTGCGGCATGCTCTACACCATGCAGAAGTTCGGTGGGTTCTGCCACCTGTACATCGGTCAGGAGGCCATCCTGGCGGGCATGGTCACGGCCATCCGCCCGACGGACCGCGTCAT
>JAGQVN010000054.1 GCA_020437905.1 Flavobacteriales bacterium | reverse complement strand
TTCGGGTCGATCTCCACGACCCAGCCGTAATGCTCCGGAGGGTGGTCGTAGTACTGTTCCCATCCGTAGTCGCTGGGGATGAGCGTGGTGCTGCCGTCGCTGTGATGCTGGGTCTCCCCGTAGCACTCGTAGTAGTTCTCCTCGCAGGTCAGGAAGGTCTTCCAGGGTGTGATCCCTCCGGCGCAATTGCTGTGCGTGCCGATGACGGTGTTCTTACCCTTGATGGGAGCATCCCAATTCAAGCGGATGGGCGTATGGGCCGTGATCCGTCGGTTGTGCGGGTCATTGGGCACCACCTGCCACTTCCCGTTCTCCTTTCGCACCCTGACGATGCTGCCCCCGACGCTGTACATCTCCTTGTCCACCTGCTCCTTGGTCCGGACACGCTGGGGGTCGGTGAAATTGTAGCCGGAAACGAACAGCGGGTCCGGGTATTCGTGGTTCACCCACAGCAAGCCATCGTTGGGGTCCTCCTCATCGAAGGGAAGGAAACAGTTGAAATCGCAGTTGAAGCCGAAGGTGTCGTCGTCATTGATCCGATCCAACCACTTCACCACCACATGATGGTCCAGACCGGAGGTGAGCAACAGGTCATCGGCGTCGGAAGGCTCTAGGCTCTCCAAGACCAGGTCTTTCAGGCGTTGCACATGCTCGGCCGACAGGGCCTGGGAAGGCAACGGTGCGCTGTTCATGCCACAACGGACCAGGAAGGGCGGAGCCACGGCAGCTCCCAGGCTGGCCTTGCCCAGAAAGGCGATGAATTCCTTGCGACCGTATTTCTTCCTGTCCATGGCAGCCATTGTTCAATTCACCCCCGACCTGCGGTGCGCTGGGAATGCGAGACATTAAAATTAGTGGACGGGTAGGGCGATCGGTTAGTACCCGCCCCAACGAAAATTAGTGGACGGGTAGGGCGATCGAGTCAGTACACGCGTAACAACGGACCTCAGTGCCCGATCTTATCGGCGGAAGCGACCAGTCCACGGATCAGCGACGAACTGAAGCCGTGGTGTTCCATGGTGTTCAGGCCCACGATGGTGCAGCCTTTCGGTGTGGTCACCTTGTCGATCTCCTCTTCGGGGTGACGTCCGCGTTCGATGAGCAATTCCACAGCGCCTTTTACGGTCTGGTTCACGATCAGGCTGGCGCTTTCCGCGTCGAAACCGATCTCGATGCCGCCCTGCACCATGGCGCGGATGAAGCGCAGCACATAGGCAATGCCGCAGGCACCCAGGACGGTCGCGGAGCCCATCAGCTCCTCGTCGATCATCAGGGTGGTGCCAATGGCTGCGAACAGTTGTTGCACGGCTTGCACCTTGGCCGGATCCGTGCAAGTGCTGGAGAGGCAGGTCATGGATGCCCGCACATCGGCAGCGGTGTTCGGCATGGCGCGGAAAACGGGTATGTCCGGTCCGACGGCCTGCTGAATGTCAGCCACGGTGATCCCGGTAGCGAGGGAGACCGCGATATGCCGCTTCGGGTCAAGCACTTCAACAAGCTCCCTGGCGACCGATACCACGTTGTAGGGCTTCAAGCCCAATAAGAGCACATCGGCGTAGACAGCTGCCTCCCGGTTGTCGGTGCTCAGTTGCACGCCACGTGCACGAAGCGCTTCGAGGGGTGCCAGATGCCGCCGGGTGGCGATGAGCTCGGGACCGGTGTAAGCCGCGTTGCCGAGCAGGCCGTTCGCGATGGATATGCCCAGGTTCCCGCAACCGATGATCGCCACTTTCGCTTGTTCCATGCACGTGTTCCCCACACTGGTGTGCGAGCGTTCAGGCAAACGTAAGTCCGGTGCCGAGGTTACGTCCGCGCACCGTTCCGCCTCGGATCCATCGCGTGGCTGCGGTCCAACAGGCGGTCCAGGAAGAGGATGGGGACCAGGCCGCACAGTACGATGAACAGGGCGTGGAGTGAGGCTTCGCGGAGCTGTTCGATGCTGGCCAGTTGATAGGCCTTGGTGCTCAAGGTCTCGAAGTTGAAAGGGCGAAGGATGAGCGTGAGCGGCAGTTCCTTGATGACATCGATCGCCACCAACAAGGCGGCGGCCATCAGGGAAGGTCTCAGCAGTGGCAGGTTCACGGCACGGAACGCGCGCCAGGGTGAGGCACCCAGGGAGCGTGCCGAGGCATCGAGCTCCAGTGATTGGCGCCCCAGTCCGGCGTCGAGCGTCTGCAGACCCACGGCAAGGAAGCGGAGGGCAAAGGCATAGACCAGGACCCCGCCGCTACCGATCAGCACCGGTAGCGCCCACTGCTGGCGATCCACTGCCCCGGCCAGCGCCATCACCGCCACGGCGATGACCGCGCCGGGCACCGCGTATCCCAGCCGCGCCAGCCGGATGGCCAGGTCGCTTCTGAGCCGGTACCGATCACGGAAGGCGAACAGGATGGACAAGGCAAGGACGAACAGGGCAGCCTGTCCGGCGATCCACGCTGTGTTGCCGAGGGCTGGAAGGAGCTCGTCCCACGCTGCCAGTGCTCCCGGCACGAGGACATCACCGATCAGTTTCCCCAGTGGAATGAACAAGGTGACAGTCAACAACAGACCGCACGCTGCTGTGGCGGCAATGGCGTAGGGCCCTTGGAGCTGGATCCGCGCGAGATGCGAGGAGCCGCCTGTGATGCGCGCCCGGCCGCGTGAACGCCGTTCCAACCAGATCAGGAAGGCCACCAAGGCCAGCAACGACAAACTGAGCCGCAGGGCGCTCACCAGGTCGTAGAGACCACCCCAACTGCGGAAGATGCCCGTGGTCAACGTGGCGACGCCGTAATACTTCACGGCCCCGTAATCGTTCAGGGTCTCCATGGCCACGAGCAGTAAGCCACCTGCTATGGCCGGTCGGGCCAAGGGAAGAGCCACGCGAAAGAATCTGCGTGCCGGACCGGCGCCCAGGGACCTCGCTGCTTCGATCGGTGCCTGCAGACCATGGGCGAAGAGCGCGCGGGCAGGCAGGTACACATAAGGGTACAGCACGGCGCCCAGGACGAACCATAGCCCGTACGTGTTCATGATGTCCGGCCGGATCCCCAGATGCAGGGAGCACCAATTGGACAGGCTGCTGGTTGGCCCGAGGATCGCCGCCCAGGCGAAGGCGCCAATGTAGGTCGGCATGGCGAGGGGCAGGATCAAGGCCCAGCGGAACGCCCGGCGACCCGGGAAGTTGCAGGTGGCCACCAACCAGGCTGCGGGAACGGCCAGGGCGAACGCCACGACCAGCACGCCGACCAACAGTTCCAATGTGCCGGACAGGTGGTTCGGCAGGATCACCTGGCGGACATGCTCCCATTCGTTGACGCCGTCCAGAACTGGGGAGACCAGCACCACCACCAGCGGTGCGGCCAGCAATAAGGCCAGCAGGGAGATCAGCGTGAACAGCAGGCTGAGGCGCTTCCCCTTCCAAGGGACGTCGACGCTCACCTTACTTCCATTCCGCCATGCCCATCGTCTTCACCGCTTCGGGGTTCAGGCGTGCCAGAGCTTCCAGGTTGAGGCTGTCCATCCGGAACTTGCCGAAGGCTTCCAATTCCTGGGCCCAGGGGACCCCGGGACGCACCGGATACTCCTTGTTGCCTTCGGCGAACAGGGACTGCGCGTCCTCGCTGACCAGGAACTCGAGCAAGGCCACAGCCTCTGCCTTGTTCGGTGCATGAGCGGCCACGCCCGCACCACTGACGTTCACGTGGGTACCATGATCACCGAGGATCGGGAAGGCCACTCCCAGAACAGCTTTGGCTTTTTGCTTTTCCGGCTCGTCGCTGGCCATCAGTTTTCCGATGTAGTAGGTATTGGCAATGGCCACATCGCCGATCCCTTCGGCCACCGCCAGCAGCTGGTCCGTGTCACCGCCTTTCGGATCGCGGGCCATGTTCTTCACAATGCCCCGGCACCAGGACATGGCAGCTTCCTCGCCGTTGTGTGCGATCATGGCGGCCACCAGGCTTTGATTGTACACGTTCTCCGCGCTACGTACCAGTACGCGACCCCTCCATTCCGGTGCGGTCAACGCATCGTAGGTGGCCAGCCTGGCAGGGTCCACCTTGTCCTTGTTGTACGCAAAGACCCGCGCCCGCACGGTCAGCCCATACCAATGTCCGTCCGGGTCGCGCAGGTTGGCCGGAACGATGCGCTGGAGTTCCGCGCTTTCCACGGGTTGAAGCAGTCCGCGTGCCTTGGCGGCTCCCAGGCGACCGGCATCGCTGGTCATCAGGATGTCGCAGGGGCTGTTCGCACCTTCCTGCTGCAATCTGGCCATCAACTCATCATCGCCGGCCTGCACGACGTTCACCTCAATACCGGTGCGCTCGGTGAATTGGGTGAAGAGCTCCTTGTCGACATCGTAATGGCGGTGGCTGTATATGTTGACGACGCGGGGTTCGGGCGTCGTGGCTTCCTCGGTTGGAGGTGGAGCTCCGCAGGATGCAGCGAGCAGAGCGATCAGTGGCAGGTAAGTCTTCATGTGTTTTCCATGGGGACCGCGAATCTATCGGTCCCGGTAGGCTCCCACCATCCCATGATCGTGGTATCCGGTCAGGAAGGAGGCCACAGGAGGCTGCGCAGTGAACGTTTTCCGGCATGGACGACCCGCAGGTCCGCACGCTCGGAATTCGAAACGGAACGAAAGGGCACCTGGTCTAGGGGCCAGCCTGAAGGGTGCCCGCCAACGAAGAGCACGGTCCCTGCGGGGCCGGTCTCCAGCGCGTTGCGGTTCCAGGCGCGCCGGTCGAAGCCTGCGCCCAGCACGGGTGGGAAGCCGGGTACCAGCTCCTGGCAGGCGTAGCAGATGAAGTGGGCCTGGAAATGCGTGCGATGGTCCTTCCGCAGATCGGGCCAGGGAATGGGTACGACCACGTCGGCATCAACGGCGTTCGCGGCCTGCGTTAGCTCCAGGCACTGCTGCCGCACCATGTCGATCGGTTCTTCACGCACAAAACCGCATTCCTGTTCGGCCAATGCCTTCTGGATCGCCTCTGGCAGCGCGTAGGCCTTCCATCCCACGCTGATGATACAGACGAACAACAGGGTCGTTAGTGGGATAAAGGATATGGGACGGCGCACGAGCACCAAGGACCAGGCCAGCGCGATGATCAAGGGCAGGCCCAGGTACATCCGCGCAAGCGGGTAGAAGAGGCTCGCGCAACCGTCATGCGTCTTCCCCATGCCCAGGGCCAGGATGCCCAGCAGGAGAGGAATTCCGATGAAAGTCGCCACTGGCCATCGGCGTTGGCGGAGCAGCAGCAGCAAGGGCAGGAGCAGCACAACGCCAAGCTCGAGCCCGTCCCATCCCAGGGACCAAAAGAGATGATCCAGGTGTTCGTGCAGGTCGGAGATGCCCTCCCTGAAGTAGTCCCAGCTCCACGACAGTTCATCGGGACGGATGTGATGGACCAGGTCGCTGGGGCGTTCGCTGAAGTAAGCCGTTCCGATCACGTGAAAGGCGGCGGCTGGCAAGGCCCCCAGCATTCCCGCCACCCAGAACTTCCAGGTCCGTGCATCGCAGGTCACCAAGTAGATCGCGAACACCACACCGGGAAGGAACATGTTCGGGTTGCACAGCGCCGCCCATGAAAGAACCAATGCACTGACATAGGCACGGGCAGGTGCCGACCTCCAGTTCAGGGTCCAGGGAAGCAGCGCAAGTAACGCAAGCCCGTCCACGAAGCCCCGGGTCATGGACGTAAGCATGCCCCATTCCACCGGCAGCATGAGCGGTGTTGCGGCCAGGATGGTCGCGGGCCATAAAGATCCCTGTCGCAGGCACCAGAACGACCAGGACCAGAAGGGTGCCAGGGCCATCAGGGCGGTCACGATGGGCAGCACGATCCACGGATCACCGCCGAGACTCACGAAAGGTGCTGCGACCAGGGCCTCCAGCATCAAGTTGTAGTTCTGGCCGTACATGAAGGGCTCACGAAAGATGCCCTCGCCGTAGTCGCGGGCTATGGACCAGATGAGCGCATCATCGATACCGACATGCCGGAACGCGAAGCGCCACAGGACCCACGCCCGTTCCAGGATGCCGAGCGCGAGCAGCGACCACCAGAATGCCTTGGTCCGCTCAGTGACGTGCGGCCTCGATATGCTTGATGCGGGCTTGATGGTCATCCGGACGGCTCCAGGCCCAGCCTTTTTCACGTTTCAACCAGGTCAGCTGGCGCTTCGCATAGTTACGGGTACGCTGCTTCATCAGCGCGATCGCCTCCTCCAGTGAATGCTTTCCGTCGAAATGCTCGAATAGCTCCCGATAGCCGACCGTTCGCAAGGCGTTCAGGTGACGGAAGGGTAGGAGGGAGCGGGCTTCCTCCACGAGCCCTGCCTGCACCATCCGGTCGACGCGTGCGTCTATCCGCTGGTAAAGCTCCTCCCGGTCCAGGTCGATCGCCAGCCGAACGATCCGAATGTCCGTCCGGTCCGATCGCATGCCACCGCGTTCACTGAACTTCTTCCCGGAAACGCGGATCACTTCCAAGGCACGCAGCACGCGCTGCGGATTGTTCCGGTCGATCCGTTCCCAGGCCTCGGGGTCGGCTGCTTTCAACTCGGCCAGAAGCGCTTCCAGCCCGTCGCTCCGATACCAGGCCTGCAGTTCCTTGCGGACCCGCGTATCCTGCGAGGCTGCGTTGGGCAGCCCCTTGATCACCGCATCGAAGTACAGCCCGCTTCCACCCGCCATGATCGCAATGCCGTGCCTCGCGATCAATTCCTGCAGGACCGGTTCAGCAGCCTGGGCGAAGGCACCGGCGCTCCATTCCTGCACCAGGTCCATGTGACCGACGAAATGGTGCGGAACACCGCGCAGCTCTTCTGTCGTCGGCCGCGCTGTCCCGATGCGCATGGCGTGATAGAATTGCCTGGAGTCGACACTGATCACTGCGGTGCCGAAGTGTTGCGCCAGTTCGATCGCGGCCGCTGTCTTTCCCGATGCGGTGGGACCGGCAAGGACCACCAGCGTGCCCAGCGGTTCCCGTTCGGAGGTCATTGGTACTCTTCGCCCAGGTCGTCGATGTTCTCGTGGCCCAGGTCCTCGTCGTCGTCCTCGGCGTAAGGGTCCTCGTCGTCCGTGTAGATGGCGTTCACATCC
>JAGQVN010000053.1 GCA_020437905.1 Flavobacteriales bacterium | reverse complement strand
AGCGGTGATGGCGGTGGTGGCGGAGTGATTGGGGACAATTTCAATAGGGTCCTTTCTACACGCCAAAATTGGTTCTTGCTACAATGACTGAACAGGACTTCAAAGAGCGCCATATTCCGCACCGTATCAACCTACTTATTACTTATCGAGAGCGGTTCGTTAAGCTTACCGGTAGGCAGCGGGAAAATTTTCGTGACCTAGATAGGTGTGCAAAGGACATAGCCGGAATGATGATTCGCTCACTTCTTGATGAGATGGGCATTCATCTTCCCGCTGGAACGGGCAAAACGATTGTGCAACGGTCCCCGAAGCAAGCATACGTGAGACAACTGAGCCTGATGACCATCAAGAGTGATAAGGTAACGGCCATAATTGAAGAGGCCCTGAAGTTCGGAAATAGGGCGATTGCGCACATTGAGGGCAATGATGTGGATCACAACTTTCGCACAGCACAAGATGACATTAGGCTTGTTAAAGCGATTGACTATGTCGAAGACAAAGTCATTCAAAATATCTACGGCACTCGTGCTGAATATGATCGCGTAATGGGGCTTGCCGACAACAACATGCACCGTGATCGTTTGAACCTAGCCACGATTTAGGCAATCCTCAACTGCAGCGGGAGATTGCTCGTGTGTAGACCGACGTACCCGATTTGCAACTATGTTTAGCCCTACTTTCGACTTCATGGCTAAAGCCCTTTTCACCCTCCTACTAGTATTCTCAGCCGTTCTAACATGCATCGGCCAAGACATCATGTACTTGATGAATGGTGACACGATGTCTGTAAAGGTCACGGAGGTATCTGAAACCGAAGTGCGTTACAAACAACTCACCAACCTGAATGGACCTGCATATGTCATAGCGAGAACGAAAGTCTACATGGTTGTGTACGAGAACGGAAGCAAGGATGTCTTTGCCTCCCAGAGCAACGAAACGGTTGCTCCTATCCCGGAAAACGATCGATCAGCGATCCGCTCAAAGCGAGAAGAACTAGAAAAAGTGTATCGGCGCAAACTTGGAGGTGGTATCGCTGGCGTGATAGTAGGCTCTTTAGGTACGATAGTGTGCGGGAGTGCATTCGCCGTCGCTCTCAATGAGAGCTCATCCGATGATGAGACGCGTAAAGTAATTCCTTGGGGAATGGGAACTGTCTTTGGTCTAACCCTGTTAGGAGCCGGCATCGGTGGCATAATTAGCTCAGGAGCGATCCGCCGAGAATTAAATGCGTTACCGGTTGTGATCACTCCTGTAATACTTGACAACCGATCATTTGCCGAAGGACAACCAAATTCGCATTCCTCCTTTGGACTGACCTTGGCTTACACGTTCTGACCTCCTAAATCGCGCGTAAGTAAAGACATGCGCAGGCCAGCGCGCAGCAACACCCGTCCTCCCGTGCGGCACGTATTCCCTGACCAGGCATCCATGCTGGCCCATGGGATCGCTACAGCCCCGCTTGGGGCGGGGCTTCGCGAAGACGCTGCTCAGAAATAACGTCGGAGCACCGTCTTCGCGAGGTCGGAACGACCGAAGCGATCTCACCGATGTACGCTGGCCGCTGCGAACGTCACACTTCCGACAATTCCGCCCGTGCCTGCACCACACGCCTCACAAAGCGCTGCAGCCCTTTCGGCTCGCCGGTGAATTGGATGCGATGGGTGTCGGAATAGAGCGTGTAGCCTGCTCCGCTCTTGAACAACGCTAGCGAGCGGAAAGGGATCACGAGGGCATAGGTCTCCAGCAGGGAACGGAAGCGGACAATGACCCCACGCGGACGGAGCTCCACGTGACAGCGATCGGCGTTGTTGTCCTGCGCGAAAAGCTCCGCGATCGCCTCACTGCAGGTCGTTACATCCAGTCGGGGCGAACCATTGCCACCCATTCGCAGGCGCTGCATCAAGCCATAAACGGGGCCGACGGTGTCATCGATGCGCCGTTGCAGGTCAGGGTCGTTGTACGATACGTTGACGAGCATGTGGAACCTTGGAACACACTCCCGTCGGACAATGTTCCAAGCCGATCCGCTTAGAACGCCGGATCCCTCCGACGCACATAATTCAGCTTCAACTGCGTATTGCCGGGCAACGCATCGCGAAGGACAAGGCTGCCGGCGCGCGTATCTGTGTGCTCCCCTTCCTTGCCCACGCTCAGTTCACTGTGACAGCGGAAGATGTTGATGCGCGGCGCACTGATGCGCGTTTGAATCACGAAGTCCTTATTGAACCATCCGATGTCCTGCAGGTTCAACTGCCCCATGACATACAGCACCACCGGCGCGGTCTGCTTGCCGTTCCAGTACACGTTGCTCAAGGTCACACTGGACTTGCTCGGCATGTTCACATAGATGGACGCTTTTGTAGCCGCGTGCTCCACATGAAAATTGGACAGCTCGAAGGACTTCACCACCGTGTTCTTCGCCGGTCTCGACTCGTCGCCATCGGTCGTGGCGGAAAGGAAGATGTCGTAGGCACACGGTGCTCCTTCGCTGACGCAGTCGCTCATGCGCACACCGCCGCTGTTCAGCACCATGTACGCTTCGGTCGTGCTCTTCATGCAGTACACGCGGCATTGCTCCAGGACCGAGCTGTTGCTCTGGCTGTTGTACGAAGTGGCTCCGGGCCAATCACCCTGGCGCAGCACGATCCCCCGCTGCCTCGGGTTGGTCACGAAGATCCGTTCGAGGCGGGTCATCAGGCAGAAGCGCAGGTCCACGGCGGCTTCGGTCTGCGCCACCAGTCGGCAATTCTCCACCGTACTGCCGAGCGAAGCTTTCAGGTCGATGGCCTTCTTCCCGTTCTCGATGGATGCGAAATCACGGATGACATAGCGACTGGAAAGCCGTGCCATGGCCTCCTTCTGGTCGGCGACTCGGCGGGTAAAGCCGTTCGAGTTCGGCCCCAACATCAGGCGGCAGCCCTTGCCGTCGATCACCAGCAGCCGACGGTCCGGAAGGACAATGTCATCGTTGCTCTGGTATTCCTCTGCCGCAGAAAAGGAGACCGTGGTGGCATCCTCCGGCAGCTCGCGGAAGAAGCGCGCCACATTGCCCGGAGGCACCACGTACTCCTTGGCCTGCAGCGCGTTCACGACAGCCAGCACAAGTAGGATGAAGGTGGTCCTGAGGGTTCCCATGATCGCAAACTAAGCATAGTGGGCGGGCGCTTCGGATCATCGGGGGGAAGGTTGTGAAGGAAAGGCACCCATGGATCGGACCCGTACTTTCGACGGGCTCATGGAATTGAAGGAGATCCATCTGGACCCGGTGCCCCGGATCCGTACGGAACGCTTGGTGTTGCGCGAACTGGGTCCGCAGGATGTGGGGCCCTTGTTCGAAATGCGCAGCGATGCAAGGACGATGCAGCACATCGGACGACCGAGGGCTACGATGCAAGAGGATGCCATGGACCTGATCCATCGATCCGTGGAAGCACGGAAGAGCAATGAGGGCTGCACCTGGAGCCTCACCTTCCCGGACGCCGATGAATGCCTCGGCACCATTGGCTACTACCGCTTGAAGAAGGAGCATTACCGCGGCGAGATCGGCTACATGCTGCATCCCGACCACTGGGGCAAAGGCCTGATGGGTGAAGCTTTGCGCGCCCTCGTGGCCCATGGACTTTCGGCGATCGGATTCCACAGCATCGAAGCGATCACCGATCCCGATAACACACGCAGCAACCGCTTGCTGGAGCGGCATGGCTTCCAGCGTGAAGGCCTCCTCCTGGAAAGCTATTTCCACAACGGGCGCTTCTACGATTCGGCCATCTACTGCATCCGAAAAGGCATGGGCCTGGACCCGGAGGATGTGGAACTGCGCTACCTGTGATCTTGGCCAGTACCTTCGACCGTCCAGTTACCCAGCGGACCGATCGAACCTTTTCGACGTCATAAGGTCCAAGGGATAAGAAAACACCAGATCAAATGAACTACTTGAAAGGGATCACCGCAGCATTGCTCTTGTTGACCGCTCCGCTTGTCGGGATGGCTCAGGAAAACACCGCCAGGCCGGAGAAGTCACCGGCTGAAATGGCCGAGGTGCGCACGCAGAAGATGACCGAGCACCTCGGGCTCTCCGAGGAGCAGAGCAGCAGCCTGGGTGCGATCAATGCACGGTACATGGAGCGCATTGCCACGGTGAAGCAGCAGAAGGAGGAGAACCGGGAAATGCTCAAACAGCTTCATGATGCCTACGACAAGGAGATCGCCGGTGTGTTGACCCCGGAGCAGTACGAACAGTTCAAGGCGGAGCGGGAGGCCAGGAAAGAGAAGATGCGCACGGAACGGAAGCCGCAGCGCTGATCAAGACCATATTCAAGAAAAGCAGAACGCGCACCCGATCGGATGCGCGTTCTGCTTTTGATACCGACCGAGCTTACTTCTCGCTGGTCAATTCGAACTTCACGGGCAGCTTCATCTCCGCAGGAACTGCTTTTCCATCTTTCATGCCTGGTTCCCAACGGGGCATACCTTTCACCACACGCAATGCTTCCTTATCGAGCCGCTCATCCAACGAGCGCTCCACACGGGCCTTTTGCACCTGACCGTTGGCGTCCACCACGAAGGCAATGATGACCACGCCTTCAATGCCTTCCTTCTTGGCCGTGGCATCGTAGGTGATCGCTTTCCCCATGTATCCGGCCAGTGCGGTCATACCGCCTGGATACTGTGGCTTCTTATCCACGGTGCTTGCCGGTTGTTGGGCGTTCCGTCCGGGAAAAGGAACGGCCTGCCAGGAGACCAGCGAAGCGCACAAGAGCAGAACGGGGATCGCAAGGCTGAATCGCCATGCGGACCAAGGCTTGGATCGGGCTTGTTGCATCATGTGAAAACGTGTTGTTAGGGTGTGTGATCGGAAACTGTTGACCAGTACGTATGAAGGCACCCCGAGGGCATGAGCCACCATCACGGCACCATAATCGGGGTGAGCGCGGCTGGCCAGTTCATCGGCCGTGTACTCGTGTACGGTGCGCAGTTCGCGCAGGGCAGGCCACCAGATCGGGTTCAACCAGCTGAGCGCGGAAGCCACTTCGAAGAGCAGTACATCGAACGTATGTCCATGGCGGACATGCACCTGCTCGTGCGCGAGGATGGCTGCCCGGTCGTGGGTATCGAGCCCTACGGGAAGTGAGACCACCCGGAAGAACGAACGTGCCTCATCGCTCGGATCACCCAACGAGACCCAGGCAGCGCGAACGCGCCGGACCAAGCGGAACAGCAGCACCAGCGTGACAAGGGTGTATCCAAGACCGGCCCAATACCACCATGAAACGCCAGTGGTGGTCCCGAACGTGTTCACTTCCACCAGAGGCAGTTCAAGCATCGGAAGCACCTCCCAACTGGGCAGGCTCTGCACGCCGGGCAACACGGCAGCAGCCAGAAGAGAGCCAAGGAGCCAGGCCCGACGTCCCATGAAGAAGGTCGTCCTGCGAAGTATCAACCGGTACGCCAGGAACAGCAGTGTGAAGACCACGTTGGCCTTCAGGAGATAAAGCGACCAGGCGATCATCATCTTTTCTTCTTCAGGGTGTTCAGCAGCCCTTCGAGATCCTTCAGGTCGATCTCCTTCCGTTCCAAGAAGAACGAGACCAGGTCCTTGTGCGAACCACCGAAATGGTCCCTGACCAGTTGTCCCATCGTTCGATCCATGTATTGCTCGCGCTTCACAAGCGCATGGTATCGGTGGCTTCGACCGAACGCTTCGTGACCAACAAATCCCTTCCTTTCCAGAATGCGCACGATGGTGCTGACGGTCGTGTAGGCAGGCTTCGGGTCTGACAGGTCTT
>JAGQVN010000052.1 GCA_020437905.1 Flavobacteriales bacterium | reverse complement strand
TCCACACGGCCCTCGATCACGATGAACTTGTAACCCGCCGCCGGGTTCCAGCCCCAGTGCATGGTGGCATCGTTCAAGGGGGCTTCGGCCAGGGTCGGGTCCTGGTGATTGGTTAGGCTGTCCAAACCCACATTGAATCGAAGCATGTGGATATGCCCGGGGTCCACGTCACCCAGGGTCCATGAGTTGCTCCCGCCGACCTCCGCCAGCATGTACGTGTCGTGGAAATGGGCCATCTCATTGCCATCCATGTCCATCAGTTCCACGTTAGAAGCATAGAAACGCACCTTGTCGAACTTCATCGCATTACCCGCAGAGTCGGTGAGCTGCTCGCCCAGCTGATAGTCGTTCATGCCGTTCAGGAACTCAAAGCCCATGCGGATGGTCGCCATGGTCGGCGTGGTGGTCGTCGGAGGCTCCGGGTCATCCTTTTTGCAGGCGGCAGCGCTTAGTACGATCAAGGCCATGATGGCCGATTTGTTGGTGTTCATCTCGTTTTCGGTTCGTTCTTGTTCAGGTTGTAAGTGATCCCCAGTATCAGACGCTGCCGGTTCGGCACCATCAGCGCACCGTTGTCAGCGGACACGGCATACTGATGATAGACCGACAACATCCAGTTCCTCCACCACACACGGGATCCGAGGTGCGAGAAGAGCGTTGATGTCCCGGTGTAAGGGACGGGTGTTCCGTCAAGTTGGTCCTTGGCGGTGTATTCCCCATAGGCTCCGAGGCTGGGCCCCCAACGCAGGGCTTCCTTGCCAACGAGGTAGAAAGCCTCCACGGTAGTTCCCATGCCGTGGCCCAACTGATAGCCTTCGTCGTTGGCCGTGTTGAAGCGTCCGGAAGCTGCCAGGGAAGCACCGAGCGCGTTGCGCCGCACCTGGTATTCCACGCTGGCCAGGCCATCCCAGGTGCTCGTGCCGGGCTGCAGGTCCTCGTCGACGCGCTCCCCGTTGTAGCTCACGTTGCTCATGCCCAGAGGGGCCTTCAGGCCGAGGCCCAGGGACAGGCGATGGACGGCCCTTCCGGCCACATCGTTGCCCCGGGTGTTCACCACCACATAGCGCCCGAGGACGAAGGGATCGGCCACACCGTACACATCCGCTGCCGCGACCTGGTCCACGCTCTGGTAGTTGTTCACCACCGGCACACTGGCCAGGATCGACCACCGCTGCCCCAACCAGACCTCGCCGCGCGCCTCCAACACCAGGAATTGCTCCTCATAGTGTTGGGGGGCGCTCCCTTCCGGCGCCGGATCACCGTGCTTGGCGAGAAGCGAGACCGGGGAAAGGTCCCCGCGCAACTGCCGCCAGCGGTAGAACAGGCCGAATGAGCTGCTCCGGTCGTTGGGTCGGATGCCCAGGAAAACCCCGCAGACATCGCAAGCCATCAAGGACGTCATGGTGCATGCAAGCACCACGGTCAAGAGGTATTTGTTCATGAATGAAGTTGATCAGGAGAACTACACGCGGCCACGTGGGCCGCTGCCCGATCAACCCCAGGGCACCGGCTCGATCGCCAGGCACCAGCCAGTGGATAGCCCCACCACCAACTCAGGGAATGGATGTTGAACAACGGCTGGCTCCTGAGCCACCATGTCCCCGGTGCGATGCATGATCGCCGGGCCGGTGCGCTCCTCCAGAAGTACGAACGGCTCCTTCTCCTGCTGCTCCAGTTTCCGCAGTTGCTTCATCAAGTAGCAACTCCCATGGCAGGTATTCAATTCAGGAGCCGCATCCCGCATGACGCAGAGCTCCTTCTCGATGTAGGCGCGTTGCACGGAGAACTTGAGCACGATCGCGGAGGGCAGCCCAACGGACAAGATGATCAACAACACCCCGGCCAAAGCCGCAAGTGCGTGCACCATGTTCCGGGCAGGCTTACGCTCCCTCATTCCATACAAAAATAGGTCTTCCGAACCCCGAATACCTGACGTCCGACAGGCATTTCAGCACGGCAGCCTGTTCATGGCCGTTCCAGCAGGACCAGGGAATGGTCCCTTTGCAGGTAATGATCGTACAGGACGGCACGTTGAAAACGGTCGCGGGCAGGGCCACCAAGGATGATCTCCTGAGGCAGTCTTCCGGATACCAAGGCCGACCAGGTCAACCAGGTCCCCCAGGCATTGGCCGTGTAGTACTCCCCACAAAGCGGTTTGAAACAGGCCACGGTCGCGTTCGGAAAGAGCGCGCGGACCGGGTCATAGGTCCCATCCGAAGCGGCGTCACCGCTGTAACCCAGCATGACCAGGTCCACTTCCTGTGGATCAAAGCTGCTTCGTTCCAAGCGTTCCTGGATATGGTGGGCCACTTCGTGTACTTCCCCATTGAAGCTCATGTCCACATCGACCAGGCGCACACTACCGCGGTGATCCTGCCCTGGATCGAGCACAAAAAAGGCTGAACCTTCGCCGCACAACGCTCCGGGCGTTCCGTCCTGGAGCACATCCACGTTCCGGACCTGATGCTGTTTCCAAAGTCCGGAACGCCGTTGAATGAGGTAGTAATCGGAGGTCACCACGTCACACCCACCCACCAGCACCCGTTCCGCTCCTTCCAAGCCCACCTGCATGGCCCCGTCCAACAAGGCGCTCGTGAACGAGGCACCGCGATGCAGATACGTGTAGTTATATCCCGTGCAACCGGTGCGCAGCGCGATCTGCCCGGCCACGTTGTTATGCGTGCTTTGAATGAAGGCCGTGGGGTTCAGGAGCTGCTCATCGTTCTGGAACAGGGGGCCGAAGAAGCGCTCGGTACTTTCCATGCAGCCCAGGCCGGTACCCACGATGATGGCCTGCGGATCCTTCACGCCAGCGCGCTCCATGGCGTTCAGCGCGTTGCTGATGCCGTACTTGGCCACTTTCGCCATCCGGCGCCCACGCACCGGGTCGATGTAGCGTATCAGGTCCGGCTCGATGGCTTTCATGGGATGACCATCATGCACGGTCACAGCCTCCAGACCATCCCGATCGAACACCTCCTGTGGGCCGATGGCAGATGCTCCGATGATGTGTACGGGACCCTTCATGGTGCGCTGATGAGCAACGACGTATTGTTCCCTCCGAACCCGAAGGAGTTGGACAGCACATGGCGCAGTCCCTCGGTCTTCTTCGTGGCGACGATCGGTATCAGGCCGGTCTCGGGCAGCGGTTCCGTGAACCTCAAGTTGGCGAACATGACCTGTTCCTGGATCGCCAGCAGGCTGTAGATCGCCTCCACCGCTCCTGCCGCACCGAGGGTATGGCCCGTGAAGGACTTTGTTGAAGAGAACTGGGGTACTTCGGTGCCGAAGAGCCGTCGCAACGCATGCCCCTCGCTCAGGTCATTGTTCTCTGTTCCCGTTCCATGCACGTTGATGTGATCGACCTCCCCGGGAGCGACCCCCGCCATGTCGAGCGCACGTTGCATCGCCAAAAGCGCACCGTCACCTTGAGGGGAGGAAGCAGTGGCGTGATAGGCATCATTGGTATTGGCGAAACCGGAGACCACTCCGAGCACCGTTGCTCCGCGCGCCCTGGCCCGTTCCATCGGTTCCAGCACCAGGAATGCCCCTGCCTCGCCCAGGTTGAGCCCTCTGCGGGAAGCATCGAACGGACGGCAGGGCTCCGGGTCCAATATCATCAAGCTGTTGAAACCGTTCACCGTGTATTTGCACAGGGCATCGGTGCCACCCACGATGGCGGCGTCCAACAGCCCATGTCGGATGAGCCGCGAACCCAGCATGATGGCATTGGCGGAAGAGGAACAGGCGGTGCTGATCGTGGTGACGATGGACCGGCATCCCAATTCCTGCGCGATCCGCTCTGCATGCTCACCGGGATCGTGCGTGCCCAGGTATTGAAGTTCCTTGTCCGTGATGTCATCCTCAAAGAAGCGGTGATAGATGGGCTCCGTGCTCGCGATCCCTCCGGCGGTCGTCGCTGAGATGAACCCAGTGCGGGGTCCCTTCGGATCGAGCCCGGACCCCTGTAAGGCTTCACGAACCGCCAGCAGACCCATCAACGCGGTCCTGGTCCACCCACGCACCTCACCGGGTCTTGCGAGAGCAGCGAGCTCCTCGTTGTTGTATGGCACCTCACCCGCCGGAAGCGAACCCCGATGCCGGGTCTCCAGAAAGCGCAGCGGGGCTATGCCGGTACGCTCCTTCAGCAAGGCCTCGAGGTTCGCTGGAACGCCCGCACCCAGTGCGGTCACCATACCCGTGCCGCTCACGACGATCGGTCCTGTATGAGGACTGGACCCCATCAACGAGATGAAGCTAGGCGTTCCATCACAATGGCCACACACACGCACGCGGCAGCGAATGCCAGCAGGGGCAGCAAGGCAGGCATCAGCTCGAGCAGGTCTCCATTCCGCAGGAGGACCGTGTTGAAGGCCTCCATGGACCAGTTGAGCGGTGACCATGAACCCAGGCTGCGCATGGGGCCTGGCATGATGTACAGCGGGACCCATATGCCTCCGATCGCCGAGAAGATCACCACCGTGGTGGCACCGAGGACCGCGGAACGTTGTTGCGTGCTGCTCAGCGAGCCAACAAGCACGCCATAGGCCGTACTGGCCGTGCCGATCACGACCACCGCAACAGCCAGGTGAACGAGACCGATGGCGCCGGGCAGGACGAGGGCGGATAGACCGAAGAGGGGCAGCAGAAAAACACCGACGAGCAAGAGCAGGGCGGTCTGTGTGATCCCGACCAATAGGTAGGCGATCATCCGCCCCGCAATGCGCTCACCTGTCCCGCCGGGCATGGTGAGCAGACGGATCATGCAGCCCGACCGACGCTCACCGACCATGTTGCCGGCAAGGAGAACAACGGTGAAGAACATGGCGAAGACCGTCCAGGCCGGGACATTGTGCTGCGTGGAGTCGAAGGCGACCTTGCTGCCACTGATCTCTGCCGTGGCCATATCCTGCGCGATACCAATGAACGGTCCCGGGGCCTTCAAAGGAGGCATCTCGGCACCCGTCATATCCTCCATTTTTGAACGCAGGTCCATCAACAGGCGCTCCGAGCTCAGCCCGGCCAATACACGCTGCACAGTTCCACGTACCAATGCCCGGAACGCATGCTTCACTGCAGGGTCCACCAGCAGATGCACCGAAACGCTGTCGCTGATGGTCGGGATCGCAGGGGCTTCCTCCAGTCCTGCGAAGAGTTCGCCGAGGACCAGGGTCGCACCTTCCTCCAGGCGTTCGCTGGATCCCACCGGGATGGTGATCCCCACCTGGTGCTCCCCTTTCCGGATCCGCTCCTCAAAGGCACCATCGTCCTCCAGTTCAGCAGGAGGTACCGTGGTGATGCGGAACGATCCGGCGGTCTCCAGGCCCTTCAACAAGCCTTGTCCGACCGGCCCCTTGTCGAGGTCCCGGACGAGCAGGCTGATCTGTTTGTCGGAGAAATCCTTGAACGGAGCATCCTGGATGATGGCCATGATGCTGACCAAGGCAGCCGGCATCAGGTACAACAGGGCCAGACCGGCACGATCACGCAGCAGGAGCAGGATCTCCTTGCGGATATGGACGGCGATGCGGTGGATCATGGTGTATCCCTGAGCGCTTTACCGGTGATGCGCAGGAAGATCTCCTCCAGTCGCTCGTGGCCATCGGATCGGGCTGTGTCCTTCACCTCGCCCACGATGGTCCCCTTGTCGATGATCACCACGCGGTCGCACAGGCGTTCCGCTTCTTCCAAATGGTGGGAGGTATAGACCATGGTGGTCCCCTGCTTGTTCACTTCCGTCAGAAGCTCCCATATCGCCGTGCGCGACTGGACATCGATGCCGACGGTAGGCTCATCCAGGAAGAGCACATCCGGCCCATGGATCAGACCGACGATCAGGTTAAGGCGTCGTTTCATTCCACCGGACCAGTGCTGAACGGTCTCGTTCGCGCGGTCCAGCAGCCCCACCCGGGCCAGGAGCTTCGCACCGCGATCCCGGACCTGTTGCTTCCCCATTCCCAGGAGCTGTCCGAAGAGCAGCAGGTTCTCCCAGGCGCTGAGCACCTCGTACAGGGCGATCTCCTGAGGTACCGCCCCGATGACCTGATGGATGCGGTCACGATCCTGCAACAGGTCCAATCCACGGATTCGCACCTGCCCTTCCGTGGGGCGTACCACTCCCGTGAGGATGGAGATCAGGGTCGTTTTGCCCGCTCCGTTGGGACCCAACAATCCGAAGAACTCACCGTTCCCGACCTCCAGGTCGATGCCGTTCAGCGCCATGGCCCGGCTTCTCCGGTAACGCTTGGATACTCCCCGAACAACGATGTCCGGTGCGCTCATGAAAGCGATCGCGCAAGGTCCTTGAAGAAGTGCGTTTCCTGAACGCCCAGGTCCCGGAGCTTATCAGCCAGTGATGCGTAGGTGATGTGTGCCTCCGCACGGCCCTTGCACAAGCGTCCGGCCTCATAGGCAAAATCTCGCCACTGATCACCGATGGCGGTCATCCGCAGGGCATGGTCGCGGAACTCAGGTCTTCCAGCCTTCTGGCCGAGTTCCATGAGGAAGGCTGCGAACATGAATCGGAATCCCGCGCCTCCGGTACCGATCTCCTCCTGCATCCGGATCAGGTTGCCCAAGGCCGCGCGGGCCCCCTTCTCGCCGAGGTCCTTCTCGTAGTTCCTCAGTTTTTTGGAGAGGAACCCGATCCCTTTGGCTCCGAACATGGGAAGTGGCGTATTCGCCATATCCCTTGCCGTGCGCTTCAAGCCTTTCATCCCTGCAGATACCAGATCCACATCCTGAGGGACCTCCACCGGATAATACATGCGCCCACGGATGTTGGGCATGCCCTTGGCGAACCGGGCGCGCATCAAGGCGGCACGATGGATGCGGGTGGTACCGTCCATGACCGGATCGCTGACGAGGTACTCATCCCCTTCCCGACCGAACACCACGATGTTGTGCCCATTGAAGTGAAATCGGAACGCCTTAGGGAGATAGGGCAAGTAGAACACACTGGTCAGCATGCCCACAGGAAGTCCTTTCTCCAAGACCGCGTCCAGCTCGTCCATGGCTTGTTGCGGCGTGCGGAACTTGTTGCGCTTCATCCGCACGTTCAAGCGCTTGGAAAAGCGATCGAAGATCCAGCCCGGAAGGATGCGGTAGCTGGTCACCGGGATGCCGTTCATTTTCAGGAACGGCATGTGGCTGTAGAAGAGCCCGGAACCGATCCCGAAGGCCATCGGCTCGCTCACCTTCAACCCATGGAAATTCATGAGGTTCGAGAGCACCCCGGATTCGCAATGCGCGGATTGCTGGTGATCGAAGGGTACGAGCAGGTCCTTCCCGCTCATTGCGGAACGGTCTTCAGTTCATCCACCGTGATCAACAACGCTTCCGCGTAACGCACCAATTGGTCCTTGTCGAGCTCAGCAAAACCCTTGGGCGAAAGGTGCTTCCTGACCCTCCGAGCACTGGAGCCCACATGCTTACCCAGCAGTCCCGGGTCCATCATGTTCTTCTCCATGTGATAGGCCAGGGGACTGAGCTCGCCGGCGAGGACCGCCCGTCGCGTGCTTTCCACCTTCTCGTTCACCACATCCCAAGCCTGCTCCAACGCCACGTTCTCCGGTTCCCATCCAACGCTCGGCACTTTCTCGAACTCGCCCTTGTCGTTCAACGCGTACTTCACGACCTTGAACTTGCCTTCCAGCAGGTTCGCATCGTCCTGCGGCACCTCTTCCTTTTTCATCGGCTTGTGGACGGGCCTTCCGGTCCGCGCTATTGGGGCCGCAAAGATAACCAGTATGGGGACGGGGGCACCGGATGCTCAGACAACGGTGAGCAGGGAGAAGGCATAGGAGAACCTGGCGCTCTCCGGCACCATCAGCAGGATGCGCTGGCCTTTCCGCAACTGACCGCTGCGGACCAGATCATGCAACTGCAGAAAGATGGAGGCCGAACCCACATTGCCTACTTCCGGGAGGTTGATGAACCAGCGATCGAGCGGGATATCGACACCGGCCTCGATCAGCCCTTCGCGCACCTTGTCACGGAAGAACAGCGAGGAAAGGTGGACCAGCATGTGGTCCACGGAGGCCACATCAATGCCCTTTTCCTGCAGGGTCTCGGCCAGGAAGCGAGAGCCACGGCCCACGATGTGCTGGGCCAGCAGCTTGGTATCCTGCTTCATGCTGAAGAGGGAGCGACCCGCGAATTCTTCGGGAGCAAAGGTCTTCCAACCATGGAAGCGACCTTCCTGATCCTTGTCCCCACCGGCATACATGCACACATCCAGCTCGTGCGCAAAGGACCGTGCGACCACCCATTCCACCTTGAGGTCCAGTTCACCGCGGGGCCTCGGTTCCAATAGGACGGCGGCGGCCCCATCGGAAAGCATCCAGCGGAGGAATTCCTTCTCGAAACCGATGTATGGATCGGACTCCAACTGCCGGAAGCGCTCGGTCTCGGGTTCGAAATTCCGCGCCAGCATCATGGGTGAGATGAGCTCCGACCCGGTCGCCACCGCGTTCCGTGAGGCGCCCGAACCAACGGACATGAACCCATACTTGAAGGCGTGCATGCCGGAACAGCATGCTCCGGACGGGGAGACCACCTCCATGGCCCGGGGCAACAGTCCATGCACCATGGATGCATGGGAAGGAAGCACCTGGTCCGGCGCGGAAGTGCCACAGGCCAGCACTTCCACATCTTTCAGTTCCAGACCATTCCCCACCAGGCCGAGAATGGCTTCGTGAACGAGGTCGGCATTGGTGTGCGTGGAATTACCATCCGCATCGAGCGCATAGTACCGCTGCCGGATCCCGTTATTGCGCAGCACGATGCGCCGCGCACGGGAGGCTTTGCCATCGATGAAGCCCAACCGCGCCTCCATGTCCTCGTTCAGGACCGGTTCGTGCGGAAGGAACCCGGAGACACGTGTGATGTAGACCTCAGACACCCGATCGATGGACTTCCCCCGTGAAAATAGAGCGGCAAAAGTAGACCGCTTCGCCGAGGGCAACAAAAATGGGGGCTGCGATGTTCAGTCCATCTTCTCCGGATGGCGGGGATACGCCGTCAACCGGGCCATTTCCGAGCGAAGCTCCCGGCCTTTCAGTCGGGATAGCAAAAATGCCGCCAGGGCGGTGATGGGCGACAGGATGAACGCGCCGATCGGCAGGACCGTGGAGAACACCCGGACCCTCCTGCGACGGCTGTCGGGGTCCTTTTCCACCCGACCCAGGATATATGCCCGGTACTTGTGAAAGATCATGGTGGCGCGCTTCTCCAGCAGCAGCAGGGCCGGCTTGATGCGCATGGAGCCCAAGGTCAGCAATTCCTTGTTCAGTTCGTCGAGGTCGCCTTTGTCCATGTGCCTCAGGATCACTTCCCCGAAGCGGGAGGCACCCTCCATTTCCTCCTGTCGGATCCCCGCCCTCGGGAACACCAGGAAGGGATCTTTCCTCCCCCAGAACATCCAACGGATGATAGTGATGATGCTGACCAGGTTGGGGCTGCGGTCCTCCACGGCGATGTGTGCCATGCATCGACCACCCAGGTGAGCGATCCTCGCCTGCACGTACTCCTGGGCCAGCACCCACATATTGCGGGCACCCACAACGGTGACCACAGGCTTGCCCTTGAGAAGCCTGGACGCTTCCGGAAGCAGCAGGAACGAATTGATCGGGATGGATGGGTTGAGGTACCAGATGGTGTAACCTAGAATGACCAGATCATGGTCCTGTTGTGGTGGTACTTGCATGGGCTCCAGTTGCACCGGATCACGACCAACGGACTCCGGGAACGTATCGAAGAAATCCTGTCGGGACCAGGGGAAGGGATAAGGCACCTTTGGCTTGACGACCAGATGCGTCAACTGACAGCCGGCCGTCTCGAGCGGTGAAGTCACGGATCGTAGGAGCTCAGTCAGCTGTCCGGTCTGTGAATAATGGATGACAAGGACCTTCTTCATCGCTGGAACCTGGCCCTTAGGACCTGAACTAGTTTACCCAAAGGTTTGCGCAAGATGATGAACGGCGAGATCCGTTCCCCGTTCATGCGCCAGGCCTGGTACACTTCCACATTGGCCTTCAGGACATGCCGCATGCTCCGATTGCTTGCTCCGCCCAGGCGGAAACGCACGATGGTGCGCGGGAAGTACTGTGCCTTCGCCCGATGCTTGTAACAATAGCGGAACAGCAGTTCATAGTCGGCGGCCACCCGCAACCGCAGGTCGAACCCTCCGTATCGCTCGTACAAGGTCCTTCGGAAGTAGGTACCCAGATGGGGTGGCATCCATCCCTTCCGGAAGCGTGCACGGTCATAGGCACCACCTTTCCACACTCTTCCAACGCGTGAAATGTCGTTCGGATCGACCATCAGGGCGTCACCGTACACGAGATCATCATCCGATCTGCCGAACACCGCAGCAAGGTCGGCAAGGACCGACCCATCGGCGAGCATGTCGCCCGCATTGACGAATCCGATCACTTCGCCAGTGGCCATTGCCAACCCCTTGTTCATGGCATCATACACCCCCTTGTCAGGTTCGGAGATCACGACCGACAAGCGGTCGCGGTATCGTTCGATGACCTGCCGCGTCACGGGGTCATCCCCTGCCCCATCGACCAAGATGGTCTGGATGTCCGGATGATCCTGGGCCAGGACGCTATCCAAGGTCTCGGCGAGCTGCTCGCCCGCATTGAAGCATACCGTGATCAGGCTGAACTTCACGGATCGAACTTGCGTTCCCGCACCACCACGGCCGGATTCCCCTGATAGATCATGTAGGCGTCGAGGTCCTTGCTGGCCATGCTACCCGCCGCCAGTACAGCATGGCTTCCCACACGGACACCCAGCGTCACAATGGCACCGGCACCGATCCAGCATCCCTCCTCCAGGACCACCGGACGATGCAGCGTCGGATAGTCGACCTTTTTGTAGTCATGACTGCCGAGGATGACCATGGCACCCTGGCTGATCACGACATTATTCCCAATGGTCAGCTGATCGATGTTGTCCAGCCAGACGCGCTGTCCGATCCACACATGATCCCCGATATGCAGCTTCCAGGGGAACTTGATATTGACACCGGGATGGATCACGACACCACGACCCACTTTCGCCCCGAACAGCCTCAACAGATGTGGTTTCGGCGCACGGAAAGGGAACAGGGGATTGATGAAGAAGCATGCATTGACGAAGTACCAGAGCGTGCGTTTCAGTGGACCGGCACCGACCTGGTACCAGGAGTTGTCGAACCTGGAAAGGTCCACTTGACGTCGGTCGGAGGCACTCATGGCGTGAGAAGCTGAACCGTGCGTTCCACGGTCGTCGGATCCTCCAAATATCGCTTGGCCAAGGTGAACGCACCGCGGATGTACCGGTCATACGCGCGTTGGTCCATGTCGATGAAGCGCTGGGCAACTTCGGAAAAGCGATCGACCCGATCCAACGGGAGGTCGAAACCAGCCTGTTGGTCCGCAAGGTCCTTCCATGGCGTACGATCACTGATCAGCAGCGGCGTGCCGCACGACAAGGCCTCCAGCATGGTATGACCGAAATTCTCCCCAGCGCTTGGCATGAAGAGCAGGTGGTTGGAACTGAGCAGCGCCGGGACCTCGTCCGGACCGATCGTTCCGCGGTGGCGCACCCGGATGTTCGGTGGAAGCTCCCCGATGGCCGCCTCGCACTGGTGCCAATAGGCTTGGTCATAGATCGGTCCATACAGTTCGAACTGCACCTCTCCCTTCAAAGGTGCGAGCGATCGGATCGCCAGGAGTGTGTTCTTCTCGACCGCGATCCTGGCCACGCTGACCAGCCGCAGGGAACCTGGCTCCTTTTCGCGCGCCGGCGCATTGGACACGTTCAATTTTCTGGGGAGGTTGGGGACCAGATGGACCTCGGCCTGACGTCCCATCCACTTACGGATGTCCTCGCGCTCCTCCTCGTTGGTGGCCTGGAAGCGCACGTTCCGGTACAGGTCGAAGGTCCTCGCAAGCGTCAGGAAAAGCCGCTTTTTCAGGTTGCCATGGGCCATGGCCCCAGTGGCGAGCATGCCGCGTACCGCCACAACACGGGGGATGGCCGACCGGCCCAGGACACGCAACGGTTCGATGGAGAACCATCGGGAGTAGATCCCATTGATATAAACAAGGTCCCATTCCTGCTCGTGGATCAGCTTCCCCCAGGTCCCGGAGGTGATGCGGTCCCTCGACGCGTACCAGACCTGTTCGCCACCGGGAAGCGTGGTCCACCGATCGGCTTCGATCCCCGGATAGGGCTCGACCATGGTGTAGTCGGTATCCCTGGTGACGATATGGAAGTCGACCCGGTCACGCAGGTGGTCCACCATGTTGACCAGGCTCCTGACAGGTCCCCCTGCACGATAGCCCGGATGATACCAATCAATGAAGACCAGGACGCGCGGCTTCTTCATCGCTCCTCAATGAGCTCCATGACCACCCTGGCCCAGGCAGCGGGGTCCCAGTCCATTCCCAATCTTGCACTGACCCCGCCCATCCGGAGCAGTTCCACATCGCTCCGGTCCATCATCCAGGTGAGGGCGCGGTACAGATCCGCAGGGTCACCCGCCTTGAACAGGGTCCCGTTCTTCCCTGCGCGCAGGAAACGTTCATGGGCACCCACCGCATCGCTCAGCAACAGGGGAAAACCGGCCGCGGCATGTTCATGCACCACCACACCCCAGGGTTCATAGGTGCTGGGCAATACGAATACGCCGCATTGGGCCATTACCGCGGGCATCTCTGATGCCTGAACAAAGCCCAGGTGGGTGATGCGCGGATGCTGTCCCGAGGAAGAGGAGACCACCTGCTCGTGCAGTTCCCCGGTCCCGGCGATCCACAGCTCCCAATCCTGTGCACGTCCTTCATCGCAGGCCTTCGCGAACGCATCACAGAGCAGTTGATGGCCTTTCGTGGGAATGTACCGGGCCACACACAGCAGGCGATGCGGGAAACGGGCTCGCTTCTCCGTCCCCAACAGGTCGGAGATCGGTGCGAAGCGGGACACATCCGCCGAATAGAACCCGGTCCGTATGCGCTTCTTGTGGAATCCCAGCAGGTGCGCATACCGTGCCTGCGGTGCCCCTGTGACCCACGCATGGCTGAACGTGCTCCTCAACCAGGGTTGTGCAGCAAACAGTCCCATCCATTGTCTGGCTCGACCGCGCCAGGCGGTATCGCTGCACATCACCGTGGGCACACCTGCCCGATGCAGCGCCCGGCAGGTCCTGAGATACCCTTTGTCGACCCATCCGCTGGCGAATGCCACGGTTGGATCGAACCCGAGGCAAATACGTTCCAGTTCCTTGTCGTTGTGGGCCCGCCGTTCGACCACCTGCACATGCTGAGGCATCTGCATGTGGAAGGGTGCTTCCTCGTTCACCGGCCAGCGCACCAGATGCACCTCGACAGGATGCGTACGGACCAGTTCCTCGAGACAGGCCACGAAATAGGGAGCGATCTCCGTATAGAGAAAGAGGACCGACTTGCGTGGCCTAGCGGTCATCCATTCATCACTTGCACCGGAAGTGCATCGGCGGCCGCGTCGAAGAGTTCGCCGAAGGTGGTCATCGGAAGGTCATCGAAAAGCCGCCGCATCTTGGGTTCCGTGGTGCGCAGCCCGTTGTAGCTCATGAACTTCCGCTTCATGCTCATGGGCAGGCGAGGATGCCCGGGATCCACCTCGCGCGGATGGATGTAGAACACCACCGGACGGTCCTCGGCCAGCACTTCCCTGGCCTTGGCACGGATGAGCGGATAAGGGAACGTGCGCAGATAGCCTCCACCAAAGAAGTACAGGTCCCTGCCCAGCAACCTGCCCAAGCTGATGGGGAATTCCAGGATGCTCCCGGCCTGAGTGTCCACGCGGAACGGTGTCGGCAGGGCACCTGGCCAGCCGCCGTGCCCCCGGGATCCGGGAAAGATTGATGAATCATAGGCATAGCCCGCCTCGGCCACGGTCTCGAAGAACCATGGTGTGGCGGCCGTTACACTGAACCCGGGCGCCCGATAGCCTCGGATGGCTGAACCCGTGACATCCTCCAGGATCCTTCGCGCTTCGGTGATGTCCTTGAGCAGCTTTTCACGGCCGACGGCGTACACCAGTTCGTGCCGCAGACCGTGGCTGGCGATCTCATGCCCTTGTTGCTGGGCCTCCCTGACAAGCTCCGGGTATTTCCGTGCGACCCACGCAAGCACGAATAGGGTCACCTTCACCTCTTTCTCCGCGAAGATGGACAGCATCCGCCGGAAGGCAGGGACCACGCGCGAGGGAAAGGAATCCCATTGTTCATAGACCGGGGCGGAAGGAACATCCAGGATGTGGAACCAATCCTCCACATCCACCGAGAAAACGCAGGTGGCCAGCTTTCCCATGGCCCTGCAAAAGTAGCGTTCACGAACGGGGTGGTCCACCCTGGACCGGGTGTCACCGCAGAGGATCAGCGGTTCATTTGAGGCGCGCCCTGGCGACGATCCTGGAGCGGCTCCCGTCACCCACCTTCGCCTTCATGTAGCGCACCCACCAGGCGATCAGCGGACTTCCCACAAGCGTGGGCCAGAGCCATTGCAACCAGACAGGCCGCAACATGTCCAGGTTCACGGCCGAGAACGCGGAGACCGTGGCTATGTAACTACCCAGGAACCCGATCATGTGCGCATACAACCACTCCTGCTTGTCCTGACGCGGGCTGTAGAACTTCCGTACCTGAAGGAACACCATGAAGCCACCGACGAGCCCAAAGGCCGTGAAGATCATGGCCGAGTTGGTCGCCTGCCCCAGCATCAGATGCGCGATGCCCCAGATCAGCAGTCCCCCATTGACCACGGCCGCTGCTCCCTGGATCACCAGGTCCCATTTGGCGGGTTTGAGCCCCTTGTGCAATTTCTTCAGGTAAAGCGCCCGATAGCCCGATGCGGCCATGTGAAAACTGAACAGGGCCACCAAGGCCATCAGGACGTTCTCCTCCCGTATGCCCAGGTACACGGCTGTTCCGCACACCACGGTCATGGCATAGAAGAAGGCCCTCCCCCAGCGCCGGTGCCACCGACCACCCTTCTTCACCACCATGGCGAGCGGCGCCACCACAAAGGCAACGGCCCCCGCGAAGGCATGGAATTGCTTCATCAGGTCCGGATCACCGCTTTCCATTCACCTGGTGCTCGATCCGCAAGACGTTCGGTCGAAGGTCCATTTCAATGCCGAACTGCTCCTTTTGACGCTGCCGATCGATCGCAAAATACCAGAAGGGCGTCCATGAAAGCGTATCTACTTGCAAGCGCCCCTCGGGATCGGCAGGAAGGAGCATCACGGGTCGACCCTGTTGGTCGGCCGAGCTGGCCAACAAGGAGGTGAAGGCCAAGGCCCAGGATGGCTCCAAGGTGGTCCTATCCCCGGCACGGACCAGGTAGGTATCGGAAGGTCCCGAGCGGGCCGCCTCGATCAGCTCATGCAGGTCGCTGGCAGGGCCGGTGAAGGATCGGGATGCGAATGAAATGGTCCGCACCTTCAGGAACAGGACCACCGCCATCAGGGAGAAGGCTATCCATCTCGATCGGACGGCATTGCCATGCGAACAATGCACATAGGCGATCGGAAGTGCCGTGCACAAGGCCAGCGGCAGCATGCCTTTCTCCATCATCATGGCCGTATCGCCGCGGTGCATGCTCATCAGGTTCAGGACGAGGATGCCGATGGTGCCGAAAAAGCTCCAGGCAGCGAGGCGGAACTCCCGCTCGCTCAGGAGCAGCGCAATGGCCATGACCAACAAGGACCAGGCGATGGCGTAATGCGCCGTGAGCCGATATGAGTGGTCCATCAGAAAGGCGGTGGACTCCCAAGACCAGAACTCATCGATCCGCGAAATTCCCGCCATGGTCGTCGCATAGGAACCGGCTTCGTACGCAGTGGGAGGAAATACGAGACGATGCAGCATGCCCCAAACCAGTGACAGGACGGCCCCCACCCCTGCGGAACGTCGATGCGGTCCCGGCAGCAGTATGAAGAACCCGGCGGCAAAGAGGAGCACGATCCAACCCAATGGATGCACGAGGAAGGTCGGCAACGCCAGGATCGCCGTGTATGCCACGGACCGCACACCAACTGCGGCCTGTTTGGCTCGCAAACGGTCCCAAAAGGCGATCAGCAGGAAGGGATAGGTGAGCAGGT
>JAGQVN010000051.1 GCA_020437905.1 Flavobacteriales bacterium | reverse complement strand
TCATCGACGTGGTGGGCAACGGGAAACTGGCCGTGGAGGGAATAAAGGATGCGGACTATGACCTGGTCCTGATGTACATCCAGATGCCCGAGATGAACGGCTTCGAGGCCACCGCGGCCATCCGCGCACTGGGCGGAAGCAAGGGAAGCACCCCGATCCTCGCCATGACCGCGAACGTGTTGGAGAGCGAGGTGCAGCGAAGCATCGAAGCGGGCATGGATGGCTTTGTGCCCAAGCCTTTCAGGCGAGCGGAGCTGTTGCAGAAGATCACGGAAGCATTGTTCGAACGGACGTGATGCAGCAGCTCCCCGTACATAGGATCACCTTCGCGCTGTTGGCCCTGATCGTTCGGGGCATGGTCGACCTGGGCTTCGCGCAGTCCACCGGAACACGGTTCACTGCTGACACGACCTACATCAGGGCGCAGCTCGAAAAAGCCGATCGGGGCACCGCACTTTGGCAATTGGACACTGTGGCCCATTACGCGGAACTGGCACTGGC
Source organism: Flavobacteriales bacterium (assembly GCA_020437905.1). Taxonomy (GTDB): domain Bacteria; phylum Bacteroidota; class Bacteroidia; order Flavobacteriales_F; family PHOS-HE28; genus PHOS-HE28. The sequence continues at coordinate 5,255 of JAGQVN010000051.1, read as the reverse complement.
GCGGGTCCTACCGCTCACCGAGAACACGGCGCTGATGGAAGCACCCGACCGACGCAAGGCTGTGCTCCGATCGAAAGCCAGATGCCTGGAACTGCTCGGACGTGCCTCCCGGGACATCAACGACCTGAGCAATTTGGATGAAGCGCTGGCCCTGTATACGGAACTGGGTGATGTGCGCAGCCAGGCCCAGGTGCATCATCATTACTCAGAGCGCCTCGCCACCATGGGTGAACCGCTCGAAGGCATCGCGCACCTGCGCACCGCCATCGACCTGATGGAACAGCTCGGGGACCAACGCACGGCAGCGGAGTGGTTGAACGGCCTTGGGGTGGACTACCGGGTCCTCGGTCAGCCTTCCACGGCGCTCAAGTACCACCTGGAGGTGCTGCCGATCATGGAAGCGCTGGGCGACTCGACCGAGATCGCCTTCACCTACATCCTGATCGGCGCGGTGCATCGATCGACACGCCAATGGCCGGGTGCGCTCCATCATTTCCACATCGCCCGTGCCAGATACGAAGCGTTGCAGGATACGCTTGGCCTGTCCATGGCGTACAATGACCTGGGTACCGCCTGGTACGGTGCAGGAAACATGGATTCGGCCATGTACTGGCACCGCATGGCGGCCGATCTCCGCGAACAAGTGGACTACTTCCATGGCATCGCCTATTCGCATCAGTTCATGGCCCAGATCCACCGCAGGGAGGGGCGCTATGAGCAGGCGATCGCCGAGTACCGGATCGCCATGGCCAATTTCGCCCGCGTACCCACTTATTCCCAGGTCGCGGCGATCTACGGTGATATCGCTCAAATGCACAAGGAGCTGGGAAATGCGGACTCGGCCCTCATAACGATCACGCAGGCACTGAACGTGCTCCAGCAATACAATGAGGCCCAGTTCGCGGCACACCTTTACGTCCAAGCCGGAGGCATCCATGCCTACCGCGACGAGTTCGCGGAGGCCGAACGGGCGTACCTGAAAGCCATGGATATCGCACGCAAGAGCCAGATCCTGGATCTGCAGCAAGGCATTGTGCAGCGGCTGTCCCTCTTGTACGAGGAGCATGGTGACCTGCGGCAGGCCTACCTGAGGCACACGGAGTACCTGGCTCTGCGCGACTCGGTGCGTTCCCGTTCCGGCAAGTCCGAAGTGCTCCGAATGATGTTGCAGCACAATGCGGACCAGGCCGAACAGGAAAAGGAACGCCGGCAGGAGGCGCGACGGATCGAACAGCAGGCCGAGCTGGGTGCACGCGAGCGTCAGAAGCACTTCTACCTGGCCGGTGGTGGTCTCCTTTTTGTGCTGGCCCTTGGGCTGGTCGGCAGGATGCGTTTTTCCGCTCGGAGCAAACGTGAGCTGGAGCAACAACAACGGGACCTGAACCGTGCCAAGGAGCGTGCCGAGCAAAGCGAACGCTTCAAGGAGCGCTTCCTGGCCAACATGAGCCATGAGATCCGCACACCAATGAACGCCATCATGGGCATGACCGCGATCATGCGGCGCGGGGATCAATTACCTCATCAACAGGTGTACCTCGACGCCATCGCGCAAAGCGCGGACAACCTGCTGCACATCATCAACGACATCCTGGACCTGAGCAAGCTGGATGCAGACCGCATGGAACTGGAACTGACGCCCATGGACCCGCGCACAATCGTGGAGGGTATCGCCCAGGAGATCGGTCCGCGGGCCAGGGACAAGGACCTGGCGCTCCGGACCGTGATCAACGAGGGTGTGGAAGGTTCCGTTCTAGGAGACCCTACGCGGCTTCGTCAACTGCTCATGAACCTGACGGAGAACGCCGTGAAATACACGACCGCAGGACATGTCCAACTTTCCGTCTCCACGCGTGAAGTACAAGGAACGACCAGGACCCTGGCCTTCTCTGTATCGGACACCGGACCGGGGATCCCAAAGGAGCGCATGGACACCATCTTCGAGGAGTTCAACAAGGCGTATGCTTACAGCGAAGGGCACGGTCGATATGGAGGCACCGGGCTCGGTCTGGCCATCAGCAAGCGGCTCACCGAACTGCATGGCGGGGAACTGGTGGTGGCGAGCGAGGTGGGCAAGGGAAGCACCTTTACCGCCACGATCCCCTTCCCGGTGGTCACTGAGGGTCCTGAGGCGACCACCGCGGAAAGCGCAGCCGAACTGCGCGATCTGCGTATCCTGCTGGCGGATGACAACGAGTTCAACCTCATGGTCGCCACCGACGAACTGACCGACGCGATACCCGGGGTGCTGGTGGAGGTGGCCCGCAACGGACGGGAGGCCGTGGACCTTTTCGATCAGGGTGAATTCGATGTGATCCTCATGGACGTGCAGATGCCTGAGATGAACGGCTATGACGCCACCGCGGCCATCCGTGAGCGCGAGGCCGGGAACGGGAACGTGCACAGGACACCGATCCTCGCCATGTCCGCCAATGCCATGGGTACCGAGATCGCGCGCTGCCGGGAAGCCGGCATGGACGGCTATGTGTCCAAACCCTTCCGGCGCGAGGACCTGCTTGCCGAACTTCAGGCCGTGATCCACAAGACCGATAACGCATGAGACGATCAACGTCCATACTGGCGCTGGCTTCCACGCTGCTTTGCCATGCCCAGGTGGACACGATCCAACTTCCTTTCTCCCAGCTTACCATCCTGGACGGGCTTTCGCAGGGGATGGTCACCAGCATGGAACAGGACCGTTTCGGGTTCATGTGGTTCGCCACCAAGGATGGGCTGAACCGCTATGACGGGCACCAGTTCAAGGTGTATCGGCATGACGCGGATGATACCACGAGCGTGATCGAGAACTACATCACCGTGGTCCACGAAGGTCCGCGCGGAGATCTTTGGGTGGGCACCGCGAGCCGTGGCCTGGACGTGTTCGAGCGCGGCACGGAGCGCTTCCACCATGTGCCGCTGCAGTTCGGTGAGCGCGGTGGGTACGTGATGAACGTCGCTCACGACCGCTACGGCAATGTCTGGGCCGCCACCTCCAGCGGGCTCTTTCACATACGCCACATCGATGAGCATTTCCATTTTGAAGTGGAGCGCTTCTTCGACGATCAAAGCCGCATCACTGTGGACACCCATGGCCATGTCTGGGGCTACCTCAAGAGCGCTTTCCCCTTCCGCATCCGGCAGTCGTCGAAAGGCGATGTGGTGGGTGTCGATACGCTGGACCTTTCCTATGCGGGTGAACGGTGGTCGAGCGAGCTGAACACGAACGTGAACGGCCACTTCGCGGTGGACCCGAGCAACGGCAGGGTGTTCGGGGTGTTCCCCTTCTTCATCGCCGAGTACGATACGGCCAGCCTGGACGCGCGCATCCTGTTCCGCGTGGAATACCCCAACGGGCCTCGTCTGGAAGGGGACCAGCTCCACGTGGACGAGCAGCATCAGCTCTGGATCGGGGCCACCCTGCTCTGGCGCTTCGACACGGAGCGTGAACGCATGACCCTGGTCCGATCGGGGGATCCCAACCTGAAGGAGATCCTGCGCAGCACGAACTGCACCTTCCGCGATCGCAACGGTCTGTTGTGGGTGAGCACATTGGGCTATGGTGTGCTGACCTACGACCCACGGATCGAACGGTTCAACCCGGTGCTGGATGGAAGCGTGTACTGGATGCAACGGACCAACGCCGACCGCTTGATCTGCCTGCGCGTAGGCACCTTCGTTCGTGTCTTCGACCCCGGGACCATGACCTACGCCTTGGACGTAAGCGATTCGGACCCGCACATCGTTAGTCAATTCCCCAGCTATGTGCGCGAGACCCGCGCAGCCGTGCAGAACGAGGATGGGAGCTTCTGGCTGTGCAAGGACATCCTGGTGCACAGCGATGCGGATGGGCAGGCGCTCCGGCTGCTGCAACTCCGCACGGAGGACGGCGAGATCGTGGACCGGGTGAAATCACCCTTCCCCCTGCTGGCGGACGGCAGGGACCTGTGGTTCGCCTGCGATACGCACCTGTACCGCTTCGATCAGGACACGGAACGGTTCAAACGCTGGAGGTATCCCGTACCACCCATCCACATGCCCTACAACTTCACCCAGGCCATCCACCTGGACGGCGATCATGTGGTGTGGGTGGGCACCATGCTCGGCCTCCTTCGCCTGGACCTCCTGACAGAAAGCTGGGAGCACTTCCAGCACGTCCCCGAGGACAGTACCTCGCTCAGTTTCGACATCATCTTCTCCTTGCTGCCCGACCCCCGGGAACCGGAACGTTACCTATGGGTCGGCACGAACGGTGGCGGACTGGACCGCTTCGACAAGCAGACCCATCGCTTCACCAACTACGCTGCACGCGAAGGCCTTCCGAACAATGTGGTCTACGGCATCCTGAGCGACGCGAGCGGCGACCTGTGGATGAGCACCAACAAGGGTCTTTCGCGGTTCACCCCATCCACAGGCACGTTCAGGAACTTCACCTCGGCCGATGGGCTGCAAAGCGACGAGTTCAACCGCAACGCCTTTTGCAAACTGAGCGATGGCACCTTCTTCTTCGGCGGGGTGAACGGCCACAACCATTTCAAACCCGAGGAGCTCCAGGACGACACCAGCGATGCCGAGGTCCGTATCATCTCCATCAAACTCCTGAACCGGGCGCTGGACGTCCGGGATGAGCAGGCCTCCCTCAGCCTTCCACCCCACATGCTGAAGGACCTGGAGATCAGTTACCGGGACAACATGATCACGTTCGAGTTCGCCAACATGGAGTACTCCGCAAAGGGCCAGCACGAATTCCAGTACCAGCTGGTCGGCTTCGATCCCGAGCCCATTCTGGCTGGCCGGAACAACACAGCGGTCTATACCAACCTCGATCCGGGCACGTACCTCTTCCAAGTGTTCGGCCGCAACAGGGACGGCCTGTGGAGCAGGTCTCCCGCAACGATCCGGCTCACGGTCCTTCCCCCTTGGTGGAGGACCTGGTGGGCCTACTCGCTGTACGTGCTGCTGGTGGCCGGTGGTGTGCTTGGTTACGTCTTCTGGCAGCGTTGGCAGCGGCTCCGCTTGGAGCGCACCGTGGAGGAGCGCACCAGGGAACTGAGCCGCGAGAAACGGCGCAGTGAGGAATTGCTGCGCAACATCCTGCCCGGCGAAGTGGCCGCGGAATTGCGTTCGGCCGGTCGAACCGAGGCCAAGCAGTACGAGCAGGTCAGCATCCTGTTCAGCGATTTCAAGGGCTTCACCGGCATCAGCGAACAGCTCACCGCGGACGAACTGGTGGATGAGCTGAACGTGTGCTTCAAGGCCTT
>JAGQVN010000050.1 GCA_020437905.1 Flavobacteriales bacterium | reverse complement strand
TGCCGAAAAGGATGTCCCCGTTCGGTGCATAGGTGGCATTGCCACCAAAAAAGGAATGATGATCCTCGGACAGGAAGAGCGTATCGATGTGACCACGCTTATCCACCCGGATCATCACATGGGGCAATTCACCATGCGCGGTGACCAGGTTGCCATCGGCATCCAGGCTCACGTTGTGTGCATGGAAGTGATCCAGCACGACCACGGCCTTACCGGATAGATCCAAGCGCCACACCTTGCCGAAATGGGTGCCACTGATGTCCGCGAAATAGATGATACCCTGGTCATCGACCACGATGCCCCAGGCAGGATGGGCGTACATGGCCTGGGTGGATGACAGCACGCTGAACAACAGGAACAGGGCGAGGCGCACAGGACCAGCGAAGGAGGATGGGAGGCGGACCATGCTGAAAGGTACAGAAGCAGCCATCCGGCTTGTAGTGGATGCGGTGGACCACCGGAGCGGTCCACCGCATGCTGCAGTACCTGATCAGATCCGTGCCCGGATCGCCAGGATGAAATTTCGGCCAGGTGCCGTGATCCCCGATGAGTAGGGGCGGTAGCGCTGGTCGGTGATATTCTCCACGCCGCCTGTGAGCTGAACGCGCCGGCCCAGCAGGTAGCTTCCCTTCAGGTCCAGGGTGTACCACGACGGAGCGTAGGGGTCGCCATTGTCGTCACGTGCGTAGATCGGGGTCTTCCCCTGTTCGCTGGGAGGGAGGTCGTTGAATGTGAAGCCGCTGCTGAACCGTCCGATGAGCTCCAGTCGGAGCGCCTTGCGCTGCCAGCTCAGCGATGCCTGTCCGAAGGGTGGGGGGGCGTGCCTTAGCGGAACGTCGCCCAGGTTCTCGTCATCCTGTTCCACCCCGTCCTGCCAGTTGTACCGGAGGTTGACCCCGAAGCCCCGACCCATATCCGCGTCCAGGGCCAGCACGAATCCCATGACCCGCGCCTGCGCGGCGTTCTGGATGGCGTCCACCCGGCTCGGTTCGCCATCGTATACAATGCTGTCCTGGCCATTCAGCATGTACGGCCGCCGCACCATGGCGCCGTCCAACAGGGTGTGGAAGACATTTCCCCGCAGCCGCAGCCGCTCGCCGAAGACCTTTTCGATGCTGGCTTCCGCTGTGTAGGCGTATTCGGGGGACAGGTCCGGGTTCGGTACGATCACGGCGCCCGGTTCGCTGTCGAACACCTTGCCGATGTCGTCGATGTTGGGCGCCCGGAACCCGGTGCTCAGGTCGAGCCCCAAGGTCCAGCCCGTACCCGGACGCCAGGTGAGGCCCAGGTTCCCGGTGAGCGCACTGTTGTCCAGGCTGGTGCTGGTGGTCGGGTAGGGGAACAGGGTGGTATCGAAGGTTGCTTCCAACGCCGATCGGTTGTAGCGTGCACCTGCCGATAGGGTGGCCCGTTCGCTCAGGTCGTAGAGGACACCCACGTAGGCGGACATGGTGCTCCAGGTCGATCCGTCCGGGTAGCGGGAGTTGATGATCTCTACTTCTCCGCTCTCCTGGTCCACGCGGATCCCTTCCGAGCCCACGGAGTTCGAGACCACTTCCGCCCCGTACAACAATTGAGTGCGGCTGCCCAGCTCCTTTTCCAGGTCGAGGTTGGCCCAGATGCCGTTCACGTGCTCGGTCTGTGTGCGTAGTCGGCTGCTCCCGAAGCCCCGGTCGTTCCGGCTTTCGGTATAGTCCTGATAGGCCAATGAGAAACGGAGGGAGGACCAGGGGCCGTGTTTGCTCTCGTGTTCCACCTGCAGGCTGGTCATGAACCACTCCTGCGGACCATAGTACCACTCGGCCGATCGGGGCTGCCCGTTGCGCAGTTCGATCAGGCGGTCGTATCGGGGCACGTCGCTCGTGGTGCTGTAGTACACGTTGGCCCCCACCTGCAGGCGCTCGCTGGGCCGCCAGGCGAGCTTGCCCATGAACTGCATGTTGTCATAGCCACTGCCCACCTGCAGCTCCGGATCGGTGTTCACCACCTGGCTGTCCACGCCGTTGATGGTCTCCACGTACCAGGGTCGCAGGTAGTCGTCCGGCCCATTGCCGCCCATGCGCAGGTCGTTGAAGCGCGTCACCGAGGCGCTGCCCAGAAAGGCGAGCTTCCTTCCGCCCAGACCCAGGTCCAAATGGGCACCCAGTTCGTTGGCCGCCGAAGCGTAGCGCAGCATGGTGTTCCCGGTGAACAGCATACCGCTGTCGGTGGCGAAACGCGGGTCCAGCAAATGGAAGTCCATCACCCCACCGATCGCGTCGCTGCCATAGGTCATGGCGCCGGGACCATGCACCACCTCGGCGCGAGCAAGGGCGTTCGGGTCCACTCCGATCACGTTCTGTAGGTTCCCGGCCCGGTAGATGGCGTTGTTCATGCGCACCCCATCGACGACGATCAGCACCCGGTTGGCCGCAAAGCCGCGCAACATGGGACTGCCGCCACCCAGCTGGCTCTTCTGCATGAAGATCTCGCCGCTCTGTTGGAGCATGTCGGCAGCCGTACCGGGGTTCTGGAAGGCCACGTCGCGAGGCCGCATCACAGTGATCTGGTCGGGAACGCGATCGCGGTCCTGTTCCCAGCGATTGGCACTGACCACGTATTCGCCCAAGGCGATCGCATTGACCGCAAGAGGTACGGTGTATCGCCTGTTGGCGAGCATGTCCCGCGTGTAGCTGCCGGTGGTATAGCCCAGCAGATGGAATTGGATGCTGTCCGTCCCTTGGAAGGCGGACAGATCGGCCTTGCCCTTTGCATTGGTGACCGCCGTGTGGCTGCCACCGGGAATGCCAATGGTGACGCCCTCCAGGGGAGCCCCGCTCTCCTGATCCGTCACGGTCACGGTCTGGGCGTGTGTGCCCAGGTGAAGTGAGGTGACGACCAGGAACATGATCGTTCTTTGGAGCATTTGAGTGAAAGTTCAGGTTGTCGCAAGGCGTGATCCCGTGATCGGCACGTCCGTGCGCTCGATCATGGGCACCTGCCCGGCCCTGCGTTGGCGGAAAAGGCTGAGGACCGTTCAGCCCCAGGGGGGTGGATCGGGTACGGACACATGGCCCGACCGTGGTCGCACGCTGTCCTCCGTCCTGTTCGCGATCACTGAAGCGGTGGGAGGCGCTGAGAGATGCAATGCCTCCATGGGCGGGAAAGTGGGTGACAGGCTGATCGGCCGCACGGAGGTCCGGTCATGCATAGCCCGATCGGTCATGGCATCGAGATGAGCGAACAACAGGGTCTCCTGCTTGTCGTCGATGCAGGACAGTTCGATGGTCCCTTTGCCGAGGTCGCGACGTGCCACCACGTCGAACATGCGGCCGTCCAGCCGGAATTCCCGATCGATCTCCTCCCAATCCAGATCCCTCAGTTGATCGGCCGAAAAGCGGAAGGTGACGCGCTCCTCCTCCGGGACCCCGGCCTTGATGCGCTGCTTGATGGTGTGGCGCACCTGCCCGCGTTGCACGTGCCAGATCAGGACCCCCATGCTCTGAAGGCCGAGGAGAAGGATCATCACCCCTCCAGCAAGCAGGGTCACGGACCTTGACCGCATGGTGGTAAATGTAGGCCGGATCCATAAGCCGAAGCGTGACCGACCGTGTGACGGCGTGCCCTTTTTACCTTCACCTCCCCGATGGCCACGGACTATTACAAGGTGTTGGGTGTGGACCGCAAGGCAACCCCGGACGCGATCAAAGCGGCCTATCGCAAGCTCGCACGCAAGTTCCATCCCGACCTCAATCCCAATGATGAGGCGGCCAAGCGCCGTTTCCAGGAGATCAATGAGGCCAACGAAGTGCTCAGCGATCCGGAGAACAGGAAGAAGTACGACAAGTACGGTGAGCATTGGAAGCATGCCGACCAGATCGAAGCAGCGGAAAAGGAACGCAGAGCGCAGGGTGCCCATTCTGGTGGTGCTTCGGCCGGACAGGGTTTCGGCGGTTTCGGGGGCGCCACCACCCTGAGCGAGGAGGAGATGCAGGACCTCTTCGGGTCCATGTTCGGTGGTGGAAGTGGACAACGGACCGTGAAATTCCGTGGACCCGACTACCAGGCCGAGTCGCATCTCGAACTGGTGGATGCGGCAAGGACGCACAAGCAGACCATCAGCGTGAACGGAAAGCAGTTGCGCTTCACCGTGCCTGCGGGAGTGGAGAACGGACAGACCATCCGGATCGCCGGTCGCGGCGGGCCCGGGGCCAATGGCGGACCGAACGGCGACCTGTACATCACTTTCGTGGTGAAGGATCATCCGCGTTTCAAGCGCACTGGAGCCGACCTGCACACGAACCTGGATATCGACCTGAGCACCGCCGTCCTCGGGGGTGAAGTGATCCTGGACACCTTGGACGGCAGGGTGAAGATGAAGGTGGCACCGCTTACCCAGAACGGTACCCGTGCCAAGTTGAAGGGCAAGGGCTTCCCCGTGTACAGGAAGGAAGGGACCTTCGGGGACCTGTACGTCACCTACAACGTCAAACTGCCGGCCTCGCTCACAGCGGAACAGCGCGCGCTGTTCGAGCAGCTGGCCAATACCGAACCGAGGCCATGAGCACCGAGGAGTGGATCTCCGTTGAACTGTATTGTCGGCATGAGGAGCTGGACGCTGACTTCGTGCGGTCGCTCGCCGATCGGGGCTTGATCGAACTCGTGGTCCGGCAGGAGGAGACCTTTATTTCAGCCGAACAGCTCCCTCACATGGAACGCCTCATGCGTCTACATGTCGATCTGGACATCAACCTCGAAGGTTTGGAGGCCATCAGTCACCTGCTGGAGCGGGTGGATCGGATGCAGCAGGAGATGCGGGCCATGGAGCAGCGATTGAGGCTGTATGAGGACGAGGGGATGGATTGATATCACTGCATGGTCAGCCTTTGCTCGGGATCGGTCACCTGTTGCAGCAAGCAACGCTATCCGATCACACAACGTCCTATCCGGTGACCCGAGATCATGAAGCAGCTGCTCGCATTCGCTTGTTCCTTCTTGTTGATGATCGCGAATGCCCAGTCCTGGCAGCAACTGGGCGCACAGGGCGTGGGCAATGTCGCTGACATCGTCGCTTATGATGGGGAGATCTACATCACGGGCGACTTCGAAGCGATCGGCGGCGTGACCGTGAACAACATCGCGCGATGGGACGGTGCGGCCTGGGCCCCGGTCGGCAATGGGCTCACCAGCTGGGGATACGGCTCCTGCATGGCGGTGTACAACGGCGAATTGTACGTGGCCGGGTACTTCGACGAAGCTGGGGGAGTGAACGCGTATCGCTTGGCCAGGTGGAACGGAAACACCTGGTCCAACGTGCTCGATGGCCTCGACATGATGTTCCTCGCACACGACATGCGGGTGATCGGCAATGTGCTGTACATCGGAGGGAGCCCGGATGCCTCCTGCAATACGCCCTTGGTGAACATGGTGCAATGGAACGGCAGCGCGTTCAGCACGGTGGGCTCCGGCGAACTGGAATACCAGGCAAGCGCGATCGTGCAGGGCACCGTGCAAGCGTTGGCTGAGCATCAGGGACAGCTGTACGCGGCTGGCCAGTTCGATGATGTGGACGGCCTTGCGTGCGAAGGGCTTCTACGGTGGGATGGACTTGCATGGCATGCAGGCCCTCCCGGTCAACCCATGCCCTTCAATCTCGATGTCGCCTTCATTGGTGGTGCACTGACCTGCGCACAAAGCTCGGGTCAAGTGATGCAATGGGACGGAAGCACATGGACGGAGTTCACCATCGGTTGGCCCGGCTCGGGTGACACGTACGCCATGATCGAGTTCAATGGTATTCCGGTGATCGCCGGGCACTACAATGCCGGGCCTTACGCGCTTGCACCCGCTTGGGATCTGATGGGCGCGATCCAGGGATCACCGGGGATCAATGAACTGCGCATCATCGGCAACGAGCTTTATGCGGTGGGCGATCAAGGCGTGGTGGTCAATGGTTCCGTGGAACGCCGGACCCTGGTGGTGAAATGGAACGGTCCGCTGGGTGTGCCCGACGAAGCGATGCTGCGCATCGGTATCCACCCGAACCCGACCACGGACTGCATTTCGTTCGACCTGCCGGTTCAGGGTCTGTTCGAGATCAGGATCGTGGACGCGACCGGTCGGACCCTTTCAGGCTGGGCGAGGGAGCAGGAGGGAAGCGTCGATGTGAGCGGGTACCCACCGGGCATCTATGCGCTGCAGGTCCGGGATGGGGATCTTCAGGCGACCGGGTGGTTCGTGAAGGAGTGATGATGAACGTCGGGGATGGGTCTGCTTCGTTCCTGAGGTAGCGGTCGACATGTTCGTATCCGCGAGGGTATGCTCGGATACCCTTGACCTACCTTTGCTGTCCAACGCATGGACCGACGCACCTTCCTGACCGGTCTGGCCGCATTCCCGATCGCCATGCAGCTGAAAGAACTGGCCTCCATCTCCCAGCGGTTCGCTCCGACCCCCCGGATGCCCGTGCTCTTTCTGGGCCATGGCAGTCCCATGAACGCCATCGAGGAGAATGTCTTTGTGCAGGGCTTTCGGAGCATCGGCGGGGAGCTGCCCAGGCCGAACGCGGTGTTGTGCATCAGTGCGCATTGGGAGACCCGGGGTACTCAGGTCACGGCCATGGCCATGCCCCGCACCATCCATGACTTCGGGGGTTTCCCACAGGAACTGTTCGATGTGCAGTACCCCGCGCCCGGAAGCCCGGAACTGGCAGAGGCCACGCGCGAGCTGCTGGCACCTTCCCCCGTGGACCTGGACCAGAGCTGGGGACTGGACCATGGTGCCTGGTCCGTGATCAAGCACCTCTATCCGGATGCGGATGTTCCCGTTGTACAGCTCAGTCTGGACCGTGGTCTGGACGGGCGCCAGCATTACGCTTTGGGCCGTCAGCTCGCGCCCCTGAGGGAACGGGGCGTGCTCATCGTGGGCAGCGGGAACATGGTGCACAACCTGGGCCTGGTGGCCTGGGACCACCTGCAGGAGGTCCATGCCTTCGATTGGGCTGCGGAAGCACGAGAACGTATGAACCGGTCCATCCTGGAGGGGGACCATGCGACGCTCCAGGACTATCATGTGCAGGGCAAGGCCTTCCAGCTGGCCATACCCACCCCGGAGCATTTTCTGCCGCTGCTGTATGCCCTGGCGTTGCAGGAAAAGGATGAGACCCCGATGCTGTTCAACGACCTTCCCGTGGCTGGATCCTTGACGATGACCTCCGTGCTGGTGCGGTAAGGGCCTGCGTCGACCGGTCAGCTCGCCTTCCCGGATCGCCTCGTGCCGATCATCTTGTATCGACCCCGTGCAAGGGCACCGCTTCCACGCTGCAACCCTGCTCCCGCAGCGATGCGACCAGGCCGCACGAGTACATCAGATGGCTGAGGCCCACGGCGATGAAGCAGTCCTGTTCCTGAAGCAGCGGCACGATGCGCTCCATCCAGCGCGCGTTGCGATCGGTGAGCATCAGCGTGTTGGTGCAGGGCTCTTCCAATTTCAGGTCGAAGCCCATACGTGCGTACCGTTCCACCTCCTCACAGCCTGATCGGTTCTCGCTGCGGATGAGATCGAGCACCGCCTTCAGGCGTCGCTTGTGCACCTTGCGCGGCATGCCCTCCACATCGCGGCTGATCAGTTCCACTTGTTCGGCGCTGCTCTCCAGACCGATCAGTTGCAGACCGTGCTGCCGGGCGAGCGCGCCGATGGCGGCATCGAGCGTGTAAGAGGTATCTCCGACCACCCTGGCTGCACAGGTGTACATGGCGTAGTGGCGATGGAGCGCTGCATGCAGTTCGGCAGGCCGAAGGTGCTCCAGCTGGATCGGGTCATTGTCGAAAAGGGCCTGCACGTACTCCAGATCCTCCCGATCCAGATACCGGCTCCAGTCGGTCATTTCGCTCCGACCGTTGATCAGCTCCGTGGACCCGTCCAGGTTCTCCAGCACCAGCACCTGAGCGGCCAGCAGACGATCACGGGCGATGGTCAGGGTATCGAAGAAGGTGCTCCCGAAGGCGTGATGCGTACCGAAAAGGTGCGAGGTATGCGCGCCATCCGGGTTGGTGACCCGATATAGGACCGTGCCAGGGCCTTCCTGGGCCCGGATCCCAGGCACGAGGAACTGGATGCAGCAAGCGAGGAGGACCGTTCTTCCCGCCACTTGGGTCGATACGTTAAGCATGGGACGTGGAAGATAGGCCCGGCCGATCCTCTTAGCGACCCATCTGGAGCACCCTTCCCCATGGGCATTCAAAAAATATCGCCGATCGGATAGGGGTATTCCCTGCCTTGGTGGTCTTAGGAGCAAAGACCAATGATCCGGTCCTCCAACAGGCCATTCAAACACCGACCCGAACATGAGAACCATGAACCACTTGAAGACCCTCTTGCTGCTGGCGACCGCAACCACCGTGCTCACCGCCTGCCACAAGGAACGGCTGCACGGTACCGGTAACATCGTGACCCAGGAGCGCAACCTGTCCCCCTTCCAGAACGTCCGCATCGAAGGCCCGGTGAAGGCCCGCATCCATTACGGCAATACCCAGGAGGTCATCGTGCGCACGGACGCTGTCGCTGTGAACGAACTGCGCACCACGGTCGGCAACAACACCCTGGTGCTCGATGTGGATCAACACATCAACTACCAACACATCGATTTCGAGGTGGATATCCACATGCCAGTGATCCACAGCCTCGTGCACGAAGGGGTTTCCAACTCGTCCCTCTCAGGCTTCTTCGGCCTGGATGCCCTCGTGGTGCAGCATGATGGAGTCGGGGACCTGAATTTCAGTGGCTCGGCCAATGTGCTGCATATCAACCATGACGGGGTCGGTGACCTCCATGCCTTCGGGTTCGTGGTGGATACCTGCCACGTGGCCCATTCCGGCGTCGGCAACATCCACGTTACGGTGAACGACCAGCTCAGCGGCTACCTGAGCGGGGTGGGGAACCTCTACTACCAGGGATCGCCCCAGGTCAACATCACGGATACCGGAGTGGGGCAGGTGTACCACATCGACTGAGCAAGGGAAACACACGTGACAACCCCTTCCATGGTGCTCGCCACCTTGGAAGGGGTTGCTTCTTTTCGAGATACCGGGTCTCCTGACCGTTTCAGGAATTGGCCAAGCCAGGTGAAGATGCCCGTTCATTGCTGTCGAACGCCGGTGCCGGGTGTTCCACCCATGCGGGCAAGGTACCAACCCAGCATTGCTGCTCCGATATGAAGGCCACGTAGCTCGAAGTTCGCAAGCACGACCTTTGCCGTATGAGCACCCGGTCGGATATCCGCCTGCAGGCCATCGTGGTCCTCGCCGGGGTGTTGCTCATGGCGATCAAATTCTTCGCCTGGCGCGCAACGCACAGCAATGCCATCCTGAGCGACGCCCTGGAGAGCATTGTGAACGTGGTGGCGGGCTGCTTCGCGCTGTACGCCCTGATCCTAGCGGCCAAACCGAGCGATCGCGAGCACCCCTACGGTCATGGCAAGATCGAGTTCATCAGTGCCGGGGTGGAGGGTGGATTGGTCGTGATCGCCGGGGCCGTCATCATCGGGCGGGCGGTGATGGCCTGGATCGCCGGTCATACCGTGCACGAGATCGAAACCGGGATCGTGCTCACCGCTTCTGCCGGGGGCTTGAACCTGATCATGGGGCTGGCCCTTCAACGTCGCGGCCGTTCCCAGCGCAGCATCACCATGGAAGCGAGCGGTACGCATCTGCTGGGCGATGCCTGGAGCACCCTGGCCATGCTGCTCGGTCTGGCGATGATCCACTTCACCGGCCTCCAATGGTTCGACAGCCTCTTCGCGATCGGCTTCGGCCTGTTCATCACCGTGCAGGGCATCCTGGTGGTCCGGCGCGCCGTGGCCGGGATCATGGATGAAACGGACATGGATGCCGCATCGGGTGTGGTGGAACTGCTGGAGCAGCATCGACGCCCGCAATGGGTGGATGTGCACAATTTCCGGGTGATCCAGTTCGGCCGTACCCTGCACATCGACTGCCACGTGACGCTACCCTGGTACTTCACGCTCGAGCGGTCGCATGCCGAGATCGCGGACATCGAGGCATTGGTGAACGAGCAAGGCGACCGACGCGTGGAACTCTTCATCCACATGGACCCCTGCATCCCAAGCAGCTGTACCATCTGCGGCTTGAAGGATTGCCCGGAGCGCCGTTCGGAACAGCAACAGCAGATCCCCTGGGACCTGGAAAGCGTGCTCGGCAATGCCAAGCATGGCAGCACCCCTCGTGGTCCCGAAGGTGCCGGAGGGGATCGCTCATCCGCCACCCGGGAACACTGACCGAAGGACCGGGCCACGGCGAGTGCCGTCAGTTGGTTGGGATCTGGTGGACTTTTGGCCCATGGGCAGGCCATGGCGCTCCACGGCCATCAACCCGCTGCCCGGAAGAAAGGCGATGGTGGCCACCGTACCCTCAGCCTGTGGAACGTATGCCTCATCAGGGAACAGTTCCACGCCGAATTCCACCCGGCGATGGTGCATGTCCTGACCCAGTGCATGGCGGGTGTCCACCACCACCTCCTTCGTGCGGCAACCGGGTCGGCTGAAGCGTAGCGTAAGGACCTGCTCCTCCGGAAGGTGCAGCTTGAAGTGCCCGGTCCAGGTCTCATGCCATTGGAGCGTATCACCTGCAGCGCCGAGCACGATGATGTCCACGGCCTGGTCCGCGTCGCCAAAGGGAGCGAAAACATCCCCTGTCACTTTCACCGGTCCGCTGGCGTGCGATCCGCCTGCCAGCAGCAAGCCCACCGCCAGCATCATCTTCTTGATCCTCTTTTCCATGGTTCCTTGCTATGGGCAACAAACCAATCACCAACAAAGGAATCCCGGTGCAACGGCTGCGATGGACCGGACAATTCGGGCGATGGACCGGAATGCGGGTGCCGAGCACGGGGTTCAAGATCCATCCGACCCCAGCCAGCAATGGCCAATGGGGCGCGGCTATGCTTTGGGAACCTTGCTCGCCCACCAGCAGTTGCGCATCTTTGGCGCTCCCCCACATTTATCGACAGCCCATGAACGCCTTGCTGGACACGGTCCATGCAGCGGGCACCAGCCTGCTTTCGCCCGATGCCCTCGGTCGCTTCGTACGGGGCATCGACGTCTCCCAACTGGACCTGGACCGCTGGCGCGGCATGGAAGCCCCCAAGGGCGGCTATGTGCGCGATGTGCTCACCACCGATCCCTTGGAGGTCGTGGTGCTGGTGTGGCCACCTGGCGGGGCCAGTGCCATCCATCACCACGAGGGCTTCTTCGGCCATGTGCTGGTGGTTGAGGGGCACCTGGAGAACGTGGAGTTCCGGCTGAAGGATGGGGTGCTCACCGACACCCTGCATGCCGTGTATGGCCCGGGCGGCGTGGCCTACGAGCCCGACGGCATGCACCACCTGATCCGCAACGCGGACCTCGACCGCACGCTGATCACCGTGCACTTCTACTCGCCGCCCATCTCGGACCTCACCGGCCTCAAGATCCTGGACCCCGCCACCGGCACCATCGCGGTGCTGAACGAGAAGGCGAAGAGCGCCTCCTTCAGGGAGCCCCGCGAGCACTTCAGCGAAGTACAGGAAGGGGTGTTCCGTTACCTGCCCTTCGAGAAGAAGCCCGGCGCGCCCTCGCACCACATCCACCCGATCGTGCCCAAGCCCTCGCCGGAGCGGATCCTGGAGCTGATCATGGGCTACTACGACGAGCAGGCGCACGTGTACG
>JAGQVN010000049.1 GCA_020437905.1 Flavobacteriales bacterium | reverse complement strand
GAGGCTGCAGCATGCTCCGATCAGATCGATCTGGCTGCCTGGATCGCACACGATACCGATGGTGATGGTGGCAGTGATGCACTTTCCCTTCCGAAGGGGATCGGCATGGACCTGCGTGTGGATGTGAAGGAGTTGGCCTTCGAGGACTTCCGCGGTCGCAACATCGCCGGTCATGTGATGATGCGGAACGGCATCCTGCGTGCGGAACCGGTCTCGTTCAATACCGCATCAGGTCAGGTGAAGGGCTCGTTGGTGCTCGATGGCTCGGTCAGCTCACCCTTCGCGCTGCGCATCGATGCCGACCTGTCGGAGATCTCCGTACGAGAGCTGTTCACCGAGTTCCGCAATTTCGGTCAGGACTTCATACGCAGCGAACAGCTTGCCGGCGTCGCCCGGTCCCAGGTGCGTTTCGAAGCGCCGCTCTCCCCCACCCTTTCTCTGGACCTGGACCGCCTGCGCTGCACCATCGATCTGCGCATCGACAAGGGCAACCTGAAAGGACATGCCCCATTGATGGCCGTGGCGGACCACGTGCAGGGGAACAAGCTCATCGCTCCTTTTGTGGACACGCGGGCCTTGCGGGACCGGCTTGCCGATGTGCAGTTCGCCAGCCTGGAGAACCGGATCGAGATCCGGGACCGCCAGGTGATCATCCCGCTCATGGAAGTAAAAAGCTCGGTGATGGACATTGAACTGAGCGGACAGCATGGATTCGATGACGTTATCGACCACCATGTGAACTTCCGCCTCGGGGAACTGTTGCGGAATGGACCGCTGGAGGATGAGTTCGGTCCGATCGTGGATGACGGGACAGGCGTCCGCGTGTTCCTGCACATGTTCGGCCCTGCGGACGACCCTTCGTTCGAGACCGACAACGCCATGGCCAGTGCGCGCAGACAACAACAATGGCGCAACGAGAAGCAGGTGTTGGGTGACCTGTTCAAGGAGGAGTTCGGCGGTGATCGGGACAAGCAGGCCATTCTCAAGGATCCAAGGAACACCCGTTTCCAAGTGGAATGGGGCGACAGCAGTCTGACGAACGCCCAACAACCGCCAACACCCAAGCGCAAGGATCGCGACGAAGACCCGAAGGTGACCTTTGAGATCGAGGATTAGCTTCCGGCACCATGCACGATCTTCACCCTTGCGGAACGCGGTCAGGCCTCTAGCCGACCCACTTCGAGCATGGACCTGTATTCCAGGAAACAACGATGGAAACTGGTGCTCGCACTATGTGCACTGAGCATCGTAATGGCTTCGCTCTGGTACAGCAAGCGCATCGTTGACCAGGTGCGCGAAGAGGAACGGACCAAGCTGGAGCTATGGGCACAGGCGGTGCAGAACCGAGCCCAACTCGTGAACTACACCGAGCTGCTGTTCGAGCGTCTCCGGCGCGAAGAGCGAAAGAAGGTGGAACTGTATGCCGAGGCCCAGATCGGCCTGGTGCGCGGTGCGGGCAGCGACCTGGGCTTCTATCTCAAGGTGGTCAGCGACAATACCACCGTTCCGGTCATCATCACCGACACGGATGGGGAAGTAAAGTTCACGAGGAACCTGGATGAACGCATCGCGAAGAACGATTCCCTCCTGCGCCTCGAGGTGGCCGCCATGACGGCCATGCGTCCACCGATCGAGATCGCGGTCTATGGTGATCAGAAACAATACCTCTACTACAAGGACTCCAGGTTGTTCACCGAATTGCAGGAGGTGATGGACGGCATCATCCGTTCGTTCATCTCGGAAACGGTGATGAACACAGCTTCCGTACCGGTGATCTTCACCGACAGCACGCGTGCTCAGGTCATCGAGTTCGGCAATGTGGATAGCAGCATCGTGCGCGATCCCGCCTTGCTCGAGGAACAATTGAAGGCCATGAGCGCCGCGAACCCGCCGATCGAGATCGACCTGGCCGGCCAGGGACGCAGCTTCATTTATTTCCAGGAATCGCGGGTGGTGACGCAGTTGCGCTATTTCCCGTACGTTCAATTGGTCATCATCGGTCTGTTCCTGCTCGTGAGCTACGCCCTGTTCAGCATCTTCCGCAACGCCGAGCAGAACCAGGTATGGGTAGGCATGGCCAAGGAGACGGCGCATCAGCTGGGTACGCCGCTCAGCTCCTTGATGGCCTGGATGCAATTGCTCCGAAGCAAGGGTGTGGACAAGGGTACGATCGAGGAGATGGAAAAGGACCTCGACCGGCTGGAGGTGATCACCGAGCGATTCAGCAAGATCGGATCGGCACCCGACCTGACCCCGGAAAAGCTGTACCACACGCTGCGTGCCACGGTGCTCTATCTGCGACCTCGGCTGCCTTCCAAAGCCCAGGTCGAGGTCCTGCAACCAGGGGATGCCGACCTGCTCGCACCTCTGAACCGGCCGCTATTCAGCTGGGTGATCGAGAACCTCATACGGAATGCCATCGACGCCATGGAAGGGGATGGTTCGCTCACCATCGAGATCGTTCCTGAAGGGAACAAGGTCCATGTGGATGTGAGCGACACCGGCAAGGGCATTCCGACGGCCCAGCACCGTACGGTTTTCAGCCCCGGTTACACGACCAAGAAACGAGGCTGGGGGCTTGGTCTGAGCCTGAGCAAGCGCATCATCGAGCAGTACCATGGGGGTAAGATCTTTGTAAAGCGCAGCACCCCTGGAAAGGGTACCACGTTCCGCATCACCCTGGACCGGGCGTAAGCGGTCGCTTTCGGACCATGGCGGGCATCTACTTCCACATCCCCTTCTGCCGCAAAGCCTGCACCTATTGCGACTTTCATTTCAGCACCAGCGAAAAGACCAAGGAAGCGGTCCGGTCAGCCATGGTGAAGGAGCTGGAAGACCGTGCGAATGAACTGCAAGGAACGAACGTCTCATCGATCTACTTCGGGGGCGGCACTCCAAGCCTATTGACGCCCGATGAATTGGGAACACTGCTGGGCCAGGCCCGTCGGTCTTTGAAGGTGACAAGCGATGCGGAAGTGACCTTGGAGGCCAATCCCGACGACATCACCGCCGATCGCCTCGCATCATGGAAGGAGATGGGCATCACGCGCCTCAGTCTGGGCACCCAAAGCTTTCAGGACGATCGGCTGCAGGTCATGGGGCGGGCGCACACCGCTGCGGACGCGTTGCGAAGCATCGGCCTGATCGCAGTCGCGGGTTTCCACAGCTGGACGATCGACCTGATCTACGGACTTCCAGGAATGG
>JAGQVN010000048.1 GCA_020437905.1 Flavobacteriales bacterium | reverse complement strand
GCATGCTCGGCCCCATCTTTTCCTTCAGCGCTGGTGGTGCGGGCGGGGTCTTCGCCCCTGCCTTGTCGACCGGCGCTACGATTGGCGGCTACATCGGGCAATTCTTTTCCCCGACAAGAGGCGAATACAACGTGCTGGTGCTCGCCGGTATGACCGCATTCCTCACCGGGGTCACGCGCTCGCCCTTCACCTCGGCGATCCTGGTACTGGAAATGACCGACCGCCATTCGGCTATCTTTCAACTGATGTACGCTGCCAGCTTCGGCTACCTGATCGCTTACGCCATCGATCGCAAGAGCTACTACGAGCATGTCAAGGAACGTCTCGTACGCAGCGTCAACGACACCCCCAACAGACGGACCACACTGCGCCGTGAACGCTCGGACGGTCCGGAAAGCTCATCCTGAACAGGAAAATGGAACAGTATCACACCTTATTGAAACACATTCTGGAGAACGGTGCACGAAAAGAGGACCGGACCGGCACGGGCACGCTGAGCTGCTTCGGTCATCAGATGCGCTTCGACCTGGAGCAAGGCTTCCCCCTGGTGACCACCAAGAAATTACATACCAAGAGCATCATCCACGAGCTGCTTTGGTTCCTGGCAGGCGATACGAACGTGAAGTACCTGCAGGACAACGGGGTGCGCATCTGGGATGAATGGGCCGATGAACAGGGGGAGCTGGGTCCCGTATACGGCTATCAGTGGCGCAGCTGGCATGCCCCGGACGGCCGCGTCGTCGACCAGATCGCGAACGTGGTGGAGCAGATCAAGCGGAACCCGGACAGCCGCAGGCACATCGTGACCGCCTGGAACCCGGCCGATGTGGACCGCATGGCCCTGCCACCCTGCCACACCATGTTCCAATTCTACGTGGCGGAGGGACGATTAAGCTGCCAGTTGTACCAACGCAGCGCGGATACCTTCCTCGGCGTGCCCTTCAATATTGCAAGCTACGCCTTGCTGACCCTGATGATCGCCCAGGTGTGCGACCTGCGCCCAGGGGAGTTCGTGCACACCTTCGGGGATGTCCACTTGTACCTGGACCATCTTGAACAGGCCAATCTGCAGCTGACAAGGGAACCTCGTCCCCTGCCGACGATGCGCATCGATCCGACCATCAAGGACCTTTTCGCGTTCCGCTTCGAGCACTTCACCCTGGAGAACTACGATCCGCATCCGCACATCAAAGCTCAGGTGAGCGTATGAGCGTGCAGGTGATCGTGGCCATGGCCGAGAACGGCGTGATCGGCAGGGACGGCGGTCTGCCGTGGCACCTGCCCGACGACATGCAGCATTTTCAGCGCACCACCATGGGCCACCCGGTCATTTCCGGCAGGAAGAACTACCAGAGCATACCCGAACGTTTCCGGCCCCTGAAAGGACGCTCCAACGTGGTGATCACCCACGATCGGGACTATAGGGCCGAAGGCGCCTTGGTGGTGCATTCCCTGGAGCAGGCGATCACAGAAGCACGAAGGGTCAACGAAGATCTCTTCATCATTGGTGGTGGACAGATCTACGCGGAGGCCTTCCTGCAAGACATCGTGGACCGGATATTCCTGACCGTGGTGCATGCCGAGGTCGATGGGGACGTGTACTTCCCGGAGCTGGGCGACGCGTGGCAGGTGGTCGAGGAACAATTCCACCCGGCCGACGTACGACACGAACATGCCTTTACGTTCAAGACCTTGGAACGCGCTCCACGTGATCGAACCTTTTCGGACCCGAACGGTCCAACCACCAAATGACCGGAACATGATGTATCGCAGCATCCCTTTGACCGCATTGGCGTTGGCAGCGCTGACGCTGGTCTCCTGCCGGAAGGAAAAGGAGGAGACCGTGAACAACGGCTACATGGCAGCCATTGATCAGAGCCTGGCCGAGAACTTCTTCAATGACATGCTCAAGCAGGCCGACCAGGTGGCCAGCGACAATGGCCTGCGCGGTGCCCTGGACGGTTGCATCGAAAGCATCACCATCGACACCACCTCCATGCCATACACCATCCTGATCGACTTCGGTGATGTGAACTGCACCGGCCAGGATGGCCTGGAGCGTCGCGGTGCGATCGCCGTCAGCTTCACTGGCCCCTATCGTGCCATAGGCACGGTGATCACCCTGCAGCCGCAGGGTTACTACGTGAACGATCATTTGATCCAAGGCACAAAGACCGTGACCAACCTGGGAGACGACAGCGATGGGAACACGCATTTCAGCATCACCGTGGATGGAACGGTCACCGCTCCCGACGCCAGCTGGACCAGCTCCCATCAGGCACAACGTGTGCGCACCTGGATCGCAGGCGAAGCAAGCCTGACACCCTTCGACGATGTGTACCTGATCACCGGGTCAGGCAGTGGCGTGGACCGCCAGGGACGATCGTACAGCTTGCAGATCATCGATGCCGTCCGGGTGGAGATCGGGTGCCCCTGGGCCGTGGCAGGGACCTTGTCCATAACGCCGCAGGACCTTTCCACCCGCTACGTGGACCTCGGCAACGGTTCATGCGATGCGACCTTCACCGTGACCGTGAACGGCTTCACCTTCACCGTAGGCTAGCCCTGTTAGAGCATGGCGAAACGCCCGCCTGGACAACGCCAGGCGGGCGTTTCTGCGTCCATACCGTACATGGACCCATCGCTTCCGTTCCATCCCAAGCCCCGCCGTTCATCACGATCCTGTTGGTGATGGGGTCCGTAACGGGATAGCTTGGCCATCGGTCGATCGACTTCATTTCCGGACCCAACGGTCACATAGCGCAACGAGAAGATCGACCAGAAGAGCAGTCCCGCCGCAGATCGTTCCGCTTTGCGGCTCGATGCCACGACGGGGCTGTTCCATTCGATGACCGACCGATGAATTACTTCCACCGCACCCCGATCAGCTACCGGATCATCCTGGGCAGCGCGGTGGTCCTGGCCAGCCTCTTCCTGCTCCAGGCATACATGCACCATTACGTGTATGCCGAGTTGAAGGACATGGGCGAGTTCAACTGGTGGCGTGAGGCTCCGGTCCCTTACCTGAACTTCCTGTTCTGGGCGCTGCTGGTACCCTTGATCTACAGCGCATTGAAACGTTGGCCCTTCTCCCAGCGACCGCGCTGGCGGCCGGTCCTACTGCACCTGGGGCTGAGCCTGTTCCTCGCCTCATTGCACGAAGTGGCCACCTCCACCATCTACTATGCGATCTTGTATCGCATCGGTGATTTCCTTTTCGAGGCGGATTATATCAACTGGGCTGTAAGCGCCCTGCCGCCCGCCGTGCTGAGCCGCTTTATGGAGTACTGGGTGCTGATGGGTGTGTTGATCGCCTTGGACAATGCGCGCATGGTCCGCGAGAAGCAGACCCAGCTGATGAAGCTTCAGAACGAGCTTCAGAAGTCGCAACTGAACGCCTTGCGCAAGCAACTGCAACCGCACTTCCTGTTCAATACGCTGAACACGGTGAGCGCTTTGATGGACGAGAACATCGGTGCGGCCCGGACCGTGCTTTCCCGGCTGGGACAGCTACTGCGTACCTCATTGGACAAGGAGCACCGCGATCGGCTTCCCCTTCATCGCGAGATCGATCATATCGGCAATTATCTCGGCATCGAAGCCGTGCGGTTCCAGGACCGCCTACAGGTGGACTATCGGATCCCTGATGATTGTCGGGAGGCCGTCGTGCCCAGCATGGTCCTTCAACCCCTCGTGGAGAATTCGATCAAGCATGGACCAGACAGCCGCAGTGAGCAAGTGCAGATCGTCGTGAGCGCACAAAAAAAGGGCGATGATCTCTGGATCCGTGTGCAGGATAATGGGAGCGGCTGCGGCGACACCGTTCAGGCCATGAACGGCAGCGGGATCGGTCTGCGCAACGTGCGGGAGCGATTGCGCCTGCTATACGGTGAGCGCGGCCTCATGCAGGTGCGCTCCTCGAACGGAAAAGGATTTGAAGTGGACCTCACCTTCCCCTTTCAACTGAACACCAACGGACATGAAACACATCCGCACCATCATCGTTGACGACGAACCCATGGCCCGCGCCCGGTTGGGACGGCTGTTGCAACAGGACGCCGAATTGGAGCTCGTGGCAGAATGCCGCAACGGCAAGGAAGCCCTGGAGGCGATATCCAAGCATCGTCCCGACCTGCTGTTGCTCGATGTAGAGATGCCGGAGATGAGCGGCTTCGAGATGGTGCAGAAGCTTCCGAAAGAGAAGGCGCCCTTCATCATTTTCGTGACCGCGCACGATCAATATGCCTTGAAAGCCTTCGATGTGAACGCGGTGGACTTCCTCCTGAAGCCCTATGATGACGAGCGGTTCTCCGCTTCCCTGCAGAAGGCCAAGCGCTTCATGGCCATGAACGAGAACAGTCGCCTTACCGACAAGTTGCTGGGACTGATGCGCGAACACATGCACGCACAGAGCGAGTACACCGAAATGTTCCTGATCCGGGAGAAAGGGCGGGAGCACAAAGTGCATGTGGATGACGTGGTCTATTTCCGCGCTGAAGGGAACTACCTCTCGCTGCAGCAGGCCCAGCGTCACCATTTGTACCGCATGACCATGAACGCACTGGAAAGCGTGCTTGACCCGGAGCGCTTCCTGCGCATCCATCGCAGCTACATCGTGAACAAGGTGCATGTGAAGAACACCCGCTACAGCGGCAACAACGAGTTCATCTTCACCATGGACAATGGAGAGCGTATCGTGAGCGGACGCAGCTACAAGGATGCGATCGCGAAGGTGTTGGCGGAGCAGGAGGTTTAAACGCCCCTAGTCATTCGCCTCTGGCTCCTGGCCAACTGGTTCATGCGTTCAAGACGCCCATGAATGCGCCGATCTTTCGCTGTACTAGCACCACCTTCGTGAGCACCGCATCCAACCTCGCTTCATCCGCCCACTTTCTTCGTTGAACGATGAGAAGGCGCGTCTGAAGCTCGAAGGCTGATCCGAGAGCGAACTCGAAGAACCTGAACTTCTCCTTCTCGCTGCGTCGGGAGCTTCCTTCCGCAACATTGGAAGGGATCGAACATGCCGCATCGGTTGCCTGGTCCCTCAGTTTGAAACCCATCTGGGATGGCGGTACCTGCTCGAGGATCTCAAGCACCTCGTCCGCGACCTCCATGCCGAGTTGCCACATCTCCAGTTTGGTGAAATCCCTCATCGTGAATGGTTTGCCGTAAAGATCCAGCTAACCCTGCTCCGCTCACGCTGGTACCCTGAAGTGGGTTTGACCAGAAGGTGACCAGAGGCCAATGGCCAGCAGCCAGAGGCCAACAACAAGCAGCCGGCAGCCAAAGGCGGGCACCGACTCTACATTAGCGGCATGTCCCCCTTCCGGAACCCCGGCCTCCGCACGGCCTTACTCTGCTTTATTGTTTCAGCTTTCAGCTTTCCACTTTCCGCCCAGCGTCCTCCCGCACAACCCAACGCCGCTGAGATCCTGCACAAGATGCAAAAGCTCCAGGTGGTGAGCAGCGTGCTCTACATCGTTGCCCATCCGGACGATGAGAACACGCGCCTGATCGCGTGGCTCGCCAACGGAAAGAAAGTACGCACCGGCAATCTCAGTCTAACCCGCGGTGATGGCGGCCAGAACCTGATAGGACCGGAACTAGGTGACGCGCTGGGCATCATCCGCACCCAGGAGTTGATGGAGGCACGCCTCATCGATGGTGGCGAGCAGTTCTTCACCCGCGCGGTGGACTTCGGCTACAGCAAGAACGCCCAGGAAAGCTTCGAGAAATGGGGGAAGCAGGAGGTGCTAAGCGATGTGGTGCGCGTGATCCGGATGTTCCGACCGGACATCATCATCACGCGCTTTCCGCCCAACCGGGAGGCCGGGCATGGTCACCACGAGGCCAGCGCCATTCTCGCCGCCGAGGCCTTCGATCTGGCGGGTGACACGAAGGCCTTTCCCGAGCAACTGGAGCAAGGCCTTGAAGTGTGGCAGCCCCGCCGCCTGTTCTGGAACGGCAGCACCTGGTGGCGCAGCGACCTGGCCGAGATCGCCGCTCGGGAACCCGACTGGTTCGCCGTGGACGTGGGCGGCTACGACCCGCTGCTGGGCCTCAGCTACACCGAGATCGCCGGCCGAAGCCGCAGCATGCACAAGAGCCAGGGCTTCGGCGCCTCCCAGTCCCGCGGGGAGTTGATCGAGTACCTCCACTTCGAAAAGGGCGACCGGCCGAACGGGGACGACATCTTCGAGGGGATCAACATGACGTGGAGTAGGGTGAAGGGGTCGGAACAGGTGGCATCCAAATTGGACGAGGCGATCGAGAGCTACGAGGCGGAACGACCCGCCGCCGCCATTCCGCTTCTCACCGAGCTGCGGGCAGCGCTCGACCAGTTGAACACCAATGGCGACTGGCAGGTGGAATGGGCCGTTCGCCGCGTGAACGACCTCCTGCGTGCCTGCACCGGGCTCACCGTGGAATACCTGTTCCCCGCAGCCTACATCCCGGACGGGACCGAGGGTGCCGAAGTGGTGGTCGTGAACCGTTCGCAGGTATCCGTTGCCGTTCCCTCCTGGAACGGCCAGTTGCTCAAGCAGAACGCCGAGGAAGGCAGCAAGGTCCAGCCCCTCGGTGGAAAACCGATGCAAGCCCCCTTCTGGCTTGAGAAGCCCCATGGGATCCTCTTCGACATCCCATCCGAGCTGATCGGTCTGCCCGTGCTGATACAGCATGCGTTCCTTCCGCTGAACATCGCTGGAACGGACCTGGTCGCCGAGATGCCGGCCCTGTACAAGTGGGTGGACCGGGTGGAGGGTGAACGGACCAGCCCGGCCTACGCCGTGCCCGTGGCCTCGGTGATCCCCAAGTCCGAGATCCTCATCGCACGGGGCGGACCCCAGAACATCACCGT
>JAGQVN010000047.1 GCA_020437905.1 Flavobacteriales bacterium | reverse complement strand
TTCCGTTACGGATTCGGCGTGGAGCCACGGATCGGAAGGAACGGGTTCCTCAACATTGAGCTCACCGCTGAACAGGTCAATCCGGTCCCTGAACGCGTGGATGGCGTGAACATCGTGGGTCGGCTAGGGGTGTTCTTCGGCTACGCCATCGCGCGTCGCTTCACGTTGTCAGCAGGTGCCTCGTTGAACGATCTGTTCTCCGACCTGAAGGACCCCGAGACGGGTGAGTTGTACACACCTGTGGCACCGTCGAACGTGCTGTGGCGCCAGGTGGAGGACGGATGGCACCATCAGGGCTGGGTGGGCTGGCGCGTCGCTGCCGGTGTCCGTTTCTGAGCGGATCCCATTTTTTTCCGGATCGGATAGGGGTTTCCATGTGGCTTGCTGTCAAACAAGCAAAACCACGGACCATGAACCTCTCAAAGACTTTCATCGCCGGCCTGTTCATGGCGGCGACCACCTTCGCTCACGCTCAGGACGAAGCACCCCGCAACCTTTTCAGCAACAGCGGCCGGACCGCTCACGGTGGCTGGGCCGCGCCCACAGCCGATCACACCCGTATCCTTGATCAGGATGCACTGCTCGTCGGTCTCCGGGCCGGATGGCTGATCGATCATCGTATCACCATCGGTCTTGCCGGCAAAGGGCTGGTGACCCGCGTGGACAACGCCGCTTTCGACGCGCATCTGGTCGAGAGCGGCCAGCGCTTGAATGACCGTAGCCGCTTCCAACTGGGCTACGGAGGCCTGCTCATCGAGCCGATCATCGCCTATCGGTCGCCGGTACACGTGAGCCTCCCCATCCTGATCGGTGCTGGGGGCTGCGGATACAGCTACAACAGCAGCGGTTACCGCGATGGTCAATGGCATGGCTCCTACTTCGATCATGCCAAGGCCTTCCTGGTGGTGGAACCCGGCGTGGAAGTGGAGTTGAACCTGGTCCCATTCCTCCGCCTGGGCATGGGCATCAGCTACCGATACACCAGTGAAGTGGAGCTCGCTGCGACCCCGAACGATGTCCTGCACGGTCTCAACGCGGGCGTAAGCCTGAAGGTCGGACGCTTCTAAGCCTGTTACTTCTTGTCCTGAAACCCGTCACCTGATGAAGCACGACCTGATGATGAGAACGCTGATCTTCCTGATGACCTGCCTGATGATGTTCACGGCCCTGGCCCAGGCCCCGACCGGAACGGTCCGCGGTACCGTGCTGGATACGGACAGCCGCCAACCACTGATCGGTGCGACCGTGCTGGTGGAAGGCAGCCAGCCCCTGATAGGTGCGACCACCGACCTGGACGGACGCTTCAACCTTCCCAACCTGCCTTCCGGAAGGCTCGACCTGATCGTGCGCATGCTTGGCTACGAGGAACAACGCCTGCCCAATGTGTTGGTGAATCCGGCCAAGGAGACCGTGCTGGAACTGAGCATGCAGACCAGCCTGGTACAGATGGCCGAGTTCGAGGTGACCTCAGAGGAAGTGAAAGGCCGACCGGCCAACGACATGGCCCTGGTGAGCGCCAGGAAGATCAGTGTCGAAGAGACCGCCCGGACCGCAGGAGGCATCAACGACCCCGCCAGAATGGTCACCGTATTCCCCGGTGTGGCCGGCGATCCGGCCGGTGACAACACGATCGTGGTCCGCGGAAATTCACCGCGCGGGGTGCTCTGGCGCATGGAAGGGGTGGAGATCCCCAACCCGAACCACTTCAGCGATGAAGGCTCCACCGGAGGTCCCATATCGGTGCTGAACAGCGATGTGATCGACGATTCCGAATTCCACACCGGGGCCTTCACCGCCGAGTTCGGGAACGCCACCTCTGCGGTGTTCGACATGCGGCTGCGACGCGGCAACGACCGAAAAAGGGAGTACACGTTCAAGCTGGGAGTGCTCGGTACCGACCTCACCGCCGAAGGCCCCATTGGAGGCACGTCCGGCGGGTCCTACCTGGCCAATTATCGGTACAGCACGCTCAGCTTGTTGGACCAAGCCGGCATTGTCGACTATCAGGGTGTTCCCAAATACTCGGACGCCGCGTTCCATGTAGTGCTGCCCACCAACGGCCTGGGCCGCTTCAATGTCTGGGGACTGGGAGGGGAAAGCCACATCAAGCAGGAGGACCGCGGCATCAGTGAGGATACGCTCTTCTCACGCGTCGATTTCGGTTCGCGAATGGGCGTTACCGGGATAGGGCACACCTTGCTGGTGGGCGATCGCGGGTTCCTGTATACGACGGTTACCCTCAGCGGCAATTCCAGCAGCACCGACTACGAAGAGGACCCCACCTACGGGGAGACTGGCGCGCTTCGCATGGCCCATCGCGATGCCTTGTCCAAATGGACGCTTCGTGGCTCCAGCGTGCTGAACTACCGCTTGGGTCAGCGGCACAAGCTGCGGAGCGGCATTATCGTATCCGGCGATCGCTTCCGCCTGTTCAGTGAGGACTGGGACAGCGATGCCTCGGCCTTGGTCAAGGAACTGGATAACGACGGTGAAGCCACCACCCTGCAGGCCTTCACCAGCTGGAAGTGGCGCTTGAGCGAGCGATGGACCCTGGTCAGCGGCTTGCATGCGATCCACTATTCGATCAACGCGGCCACCAGTCTGGAACCCCGCGCAGCCTTGAGCTGGCAGCAGCGCCCGGACCGCTCCTTCAGCCTGGCGCTTGGGCTGCACAGCCGCACCGAAGCGATCATGACCTATTTCGCGGAGCGCGAAAACGCCGACGGCAAGGTGGTCAGGCCGAATGAAGACCTTGGGTTGGCAAAGGCCGCCCATGCCGTACTGGGCTTCGATCAGCAGCTTAGTGAGGATGTCCAGTTCAGGGCCGAGCTCTACTACCAATACCTCTTCGATCAGGCCGTGGAGAATGACCCATCGAGTTCCTTCGCCCTGGCCAACATGGACGGCTGGTTCACGACAAAGGACCTTGTCAACGCGGGGACCGGACGGAACTACGGGATCGAGGTCTCGGTCGAGAAGTTCTTCTCACGTGGTTGGCACGCGCTGGTCACCGCCTCGGTCAGCGATGCGAAATACCAGGCCATGGATGGGGTGATGCGCAATTCGCGCTTCAACATGGGCGTGGTGGCCAATGCATTGGCAGGCAAGGAATGGAACGTCGGCGGACCGGACAAGAACAAGGTGCTCACCACCGGCTTCCGGTACAGTGTGGTCGGCGGACAGTACAGCAGTCCCATCGATCTGGATGCGAGCATTGCGGAAGGTGAACAAGTGCTCGGTTCTCCTGCCTGGAGCGAGAAGGGCGATGCGATCCATAAGCTGGATGTGGTCATCGCATACCGCATCGGTCGGGACAAGGTGAGCCACGAGCTCAAGGCGGATGTGCAGAACGTGCTCAACGCGAGCACGGCGGTTTATCGCTACTACGATGCACGCGGCCAGCGCATCAGCACGGTGCCGCAGCTGGCCCTGTTGCCCGTGGTGCAGTATGCGTTACGTTTCTGATCCGTTGACATCGATAACCCGAAAAGCAACGACCCCGGCACAAGGCCGGGGTCGCCACTTCGGAGCAGTGATCAGGAGCCTGGTCCAGAGACCAGTCACCTTCCACCGGACCCATCGATCACTGCATCCATTTATCGCGTTCAGCCCGACCGGTCCATGGAACAATGTGTTCAAGCAACATGGTACCCTCGGTGGAAAATGAACGACCCAGCGGTCGGAATGTTCGATACGGGTACCGCAGTACGCACGGACACGCCGATCGGGGGCTGTCCGGATCGTCCTGGTACTCCATGGACGGTTACAGATGATCGACCACAAAGCGCCCGCTGTGAAGGACGCGTTCATGCGTGATGATCCGATACAGGTAAAGTCCTTCCGCAAGCCAGGCCGTGGTCATTCCGGTCCTGCCGTTCTCCAAGGCCTTTTCGCCAACGGTCCGTCCCGTGGCGTCCTGAACCTCGACCCGCAAGGGCATACCCGCCATCGGGGTGGCGATATCAAAGAAGATGACCCGGTCAGCGGGGGAGGGGTAGATATGCCATGCATCGCTCCCAAGCTCATCCAGACCAACTGGGAAGCTCACCATCACCTCGACCCGGTCGCTTTCGCACAGGACACTTTCCGCTTCGACCTCCCAGTCGTAGAAGAAGTAGTAGTATTCCTGTGAGTTCCCACCACCGACCGTAGTGCCGGTAATGCTGCCCAGGTTCCCGAGCGCATACGGGTAGTTCGGGTTACTGCCCAGGCCGTCCCGCCACAACTGGGGGTCGCCGCTCAGGATGCGAAGACCGTAATCGCCCGCATCGGGCACCGTGAAGTCCAGTTGTACGCGGCTTTCCCCATCGGGGATCACGAAGACGCTCTGCTGAATGATGGCATTATTGCTCATGTCCACCAACGCGATCGGACGAGGTCCGGCACCATTAGCATACACCTTCACACTGCGGATGATGAACGGCTCCACCGCGGTGAACAGCAGGAAGTTGTTGCCATTGATGTGGTACTGACCCTGAACGGTGTTATCGATGGCGCCCCCATAGGAGACATCGCCTCCATAGATGGCCACATTGCTGCACCAGTAACTGGTTGGGCCGTTCAGGAAGGGTGTATCCCAGGGGCTTCCGGTACCCACAGGGCTGCCCCCCATGTCCGTGTCCCACCATACAATGCTGTCGCCCGTGGCGGACAGGCTCGCCACCCCCGGAACAGGGAGGTTCACGTCGCTGGTCACTGGCAGCACGAAGTCATAGACGGCGATGTCCACATCCTCCGACTGCGAGTCGTTGCACACACCAATGGCGGTGACCGAATACGTGCCCGTCTGGTCCACCGTGATGCTGTTGTCCGTGGCGCCGGTGCTCCACAGGTTGTTCT
>JAGQVN010000046.1 GCA_020437905.1 Flavobacteriales bacterium | reverse complement strand
TACCCTGGCCGGGCAACTTTCGTCGCCCGCTCCGTCTTTGAGAAAACACGCATCATGAACGTTCGCGCATTCGCAGTGATGGCAGTTCTGCTTGCTGCGATCATCTCCGCGCCGGCACAAGTGGTCCTGGACCAGGCGAATTCCGCACCGGTGGTGGGGGATGTGTACATCCGGGTGAACGGCGGTATCATCTTCGACGTGCCACCCCTTCCGGGAATGCCACCGGTCTATGACTACGGCGCGGAGGTCCCGGTCGGAGCCCCGGATACGGTAAAATTCACCGACCCCCTGGCCGGGGAGTGGTGCAGCGGCTGGATCCCGGGTGCGGATGTGGAGCTCTGCGACGGCTGGGCGGGACCGGACGGCAATGGCCGCTACTACACCCCGACGCCCACCGGGCTGGTCCTGATGGGCGCCTTCGACGATGCCGCCTATCTCTTTGCCGATCAGAAGCTGGACATGCCATACCCCTGCCAGGCCGGGACTACCTGGAGCGATACCTATGCCGGTGCTGACCAGTGGGGGACCGACCGACAGATCTATGGGACGATCGACGGGCTGGCCGTCACCGAGTGCGATGTGATGACGCCGAACGGAGCGTATACTGGGGCATTACGGGTGGAGACCACCACCATTCAGGACCGCCATGACAACGGCTCCTTCTTCAGCCACATGGAACACAGCCTGATCGCGTACTACGTACCTGGCATTCACCTGCCGGTCCTGTGGATCCACAATGCCTCGTATGATGATATCCAGGGCACCCAATTCGACCTGAGCGGTGGCTTCTGGTTGCAGGATGCGATCAGCACCGGTGTCGGAGAGGTGGAGCAGCACGATGGAGCGCATCTTGGCACCTTGAGCTGGGACCCGAAAACCCATGCCTTTCTGGCAAGTGATCTGGCAGAAGGAGCGCATGACTATCGTATCCTGGACGCGCTTGGTCGCTGTGCGCGTTCGGGTCGCGTGTCGGGTCCCGCCGCACGCATTCCAACTGGTCCGGGTATTGGTGGCGTGTTGGTGTGCCAAGTATTGGATAGCGAGGGCAGGGGTCCGATCCTACGCGTCGCCTTTCCGTGATCGTACGAGGCGATAGTTCTTCCTGAGCCGGTCTCAGGGTAGTTGTTGGAGCCTTGTCGCGGTCGGCACCACACCGCCGATGGTCTGCAGGACCACATCACGGTCGTTGTTCGCACCGGCGTATTTCACCACACCATCCAAATTGATATCCTCCGGGAGGTACTGACCGGAAATGGTGGCGGTGGGTACGGAGCCACCGATGACCTGCAGGATGGCATCGCGGTCGTTGTTCGCTCCTGCGTACTTCACTACACCATCGAAGGTGGCATCGCCGGGCCAGAGGCACATCCACGAGCCGATGGCTCGCCGTGCATCGGTGCCATGGGTAGGCAGTGCGGCCGTTCGAAAGTCGAGGATCGTGTACCCGCTGAACAAGCCGGGCGTGATACCGAGCCACTGTGCGTTCGCGGTCATTGCCCCGAGATGGTTCCGGTGTCGTATCGCCACCTGGTACAGGTCCGGTCCCAAAGGGGGCCGCAGCAAGGTCGACCCGTTCACGACCACATCACCATCCCGTTGCAACAAGGCTGGCATGGAGTGGAGTACGTTGTTGGGAGTGGCCTTATCACGCAGTTCCACCACCACCCAGTCCACAATGGCGTTGGATCCGGAGGTGGCCAAGACGGATGCTGGGATCGTTTGTCCCGGTGAGGACCCGACATACGAATAACCCAACGCGGAGTAGGGTTCTGTGAGCGGTACCAGGCCATTCACCCGCAGCTCGTCGAACATGTCGCTTGCCCCATTGTAGGGTCCGGCCAACAGGACCTTCAGCTGGAAGGCCTGCCCACAGCCAGCGGGTGTGAGGTCCGTTACCGCGCCCTTTTCCCGATAGCAGAATGCGAACGGTCCGTTCTGGCAGCCGATCGGGTTGAAGGTCGGATGGATGCTGACGTAGTAGAACCCGTTCGGCATGGGCGTGCTGTACTGCCAGAAGCCGTTCGGGAACTGGCTCCAGTCATCGGCCACTGCACCACTGGCCACTGTGTTCCAGGTCTGCGAGTCCACGATCTCGTAGTCGTACGATGCGCCCGAACAGGGGTCGGGCTGCCCATCCGCCAGGGTGCCGGGTACGGGATGCGTGTAGGTGCCGCTCCAGAACAACCGGCTCATGGTCGAGGCACAGTCCCGCTCGAACCAGACGTCAGGCAGTGCCAGGAGATGCTCCTGGTAGGAAGCGGAGGCGGAGGCGGTGCATCCGTTGGCATCGGTCACTGTGAGTTGCACCGGGGAAAGGAGAATCGTCAACCAGAAGTCACCGATCGGGGAGGTGAAGAAGCCGTCCTGGGCGCTTTGGTCGAAAGCGCTGATCCCGTTACTGCCGGTGAAGGTCAGCTGATAGGGTGGCACACCACCGGTCAGGCTCATGCTGGCTTCCGGAGCATCGTTGGCGCAATCCGCAGCGATCTGAAAGTTCTGGATTTGGCATTGCGCCCAACCAACGACCTGGGTGGCAAGCACTATGGCGATCAGTAAGACGGTCCTCATGGAAGCTGTTCGATCCGTGTCGCGGTGGGCACCGAACCGCCAATGGTCTGCAGGACCACATCACGGTCGTTCTCAGCACCGACATATTTCACCACACCATCCAAATTGATGTCCTCCAGCAGGTACTGACCGGAAATGGTGGCGGTGGGTACGGAGCCACCGATGACCTGCAGGATGGCATCACGGTCGTTGCTGGCACCAGCGTATTTGACCACCCCCTCAGGTACGCCATCACCGGGCCACAGTACCATGGTCCCGCTGATGTTCTTACGTGCATTCATACCATACGCCAAGACCGCGGTATCGGTGAAGTCAATGGAGGATGGGGAGGATGAAAGCAGGAGCGGAAGAGCGGTCATGATCCCGAGATGGTTGCGATGGCGCACGGCCACATGGTAGCTGCCATCCAAGAGGTTGAACGCGAGCGTGCCGGTGCCATTGGCCGCGATCACGTCACCATCGCGTTGGACCAATGCGCTCTGGGTGGCCACCACGAACTCCGGGGATCCCGCATCGCGCAGTTCCACCACGACCCAATCCACCAAGGCATCCTGCCCGGTGGTGGTGAACGCTCCCGGCGAGGTCTGCTCCGACCCGCCACCGATGTGGACATAGCCCAAGGCGGTGTAAGGTTCGACCATTGGCAACAACCCGTCCGCGCGCAACTGGTCTTGCATCAGGCCTGTTCCGCCATCGAAGCACCCTCCAAGATGCATCCGGAGCTGGAGCAGCAACGGGTCCGATGTATCGCCGTATAGGCGGGTGAGGAAGTTCCTGCCAGTGCCATCGCAGGCGGTGAACTGCCCGCCGACCAGCACGCGACCATCGGGTTGCACGGCCAGGCATAGACCCGATGCGGGCAGGCCTGCGTTGGGATACGCAAGTCCGGAGCCCGGGTTGAAGTCAAGGTCCGCCTGACCGGTGGCGGTGAGGAGAGCAATGCCATTGCAGCTCTGTCCCGCTGCGAGCGTGATGACCCCCGAGACCAGGATCCCTCCGCTGTCCAACTCCACCATATCGAACACCGGCCCGCTAAAGGACACCCCGTTGTTGAAGGTCGGATCAAGTGCGCCATTCGGGAGCAGGCAGGCCATTCTGTAGGTGGTGCCAAAGGCATAGGCCACCAGGATCCTACCATCGCTGCGCAAGGCAAGCCGCACCACTTCCTGGGTCACCGAGGATGTGAAGGTGAGGTCCTGCGAGCCATCGCTGTTGAGGCGGACCATTCGGAGCCCGCTTGCGCCATTGAACTGGGTAAAGGCCCCGCCGACCAGTACTTTTCCATCGGGTTGTACCAGCACGCACCAGCCTGTTCCGTTGAGACCTGTTCCGGTATTGAACAACGGATCGTACTGTCCATCCGGCAGGAGCCTTGCGATCCGACCCACCGCGTTCCCATCCACTGAGATGAACTGACCACAGACCACCAGCCGGTCGCTCGCATCGCTGGCCAGGTCCGTGATGGCGCTGCTGAAGCCGCTACCGGTGGAGAAGCTGGCGTCCACATCGCCGTTGCTCTCCAACCGACGCAGCCGGTACATTCCGTCATAGCCCAGATACACCAGCCTGCCGGTGCTTTGCTGAACGACGCGGGAAAGCACATTGATCACGCTCGCCGTATCCACCTCGAAAGTGGGGTCAAGGGAACCGTCGGGCAGGAGCCGGGTGATTCCTTGGCGTGGGTTGCCGTTCACCGCGGAAAAGCTGCCCACCGCTACGATGTTCCCATTCGCCTGGAGCAGTAGGTCCTGCACATTCCCATTGAATCCCGTCTGCTTGTGGAAGGTGGTATCCAGTGCACCCGAGCTCATCAATCTGGCCAGGCGTAGGCGGACCGACCCGTCCACGGTGCCGAAATGCCCGATGCACACGGCCCTACCCGATGCATCCAACATCATGTCCGAGGGTCCGGCGGATTCGGGAGCGAAACCGGCACCGATATCGAATCCTGGATCGATCGTGCCATTGGAAAGCAGCTGCACCAAGCCAGGGCTCGTCACCCCCTGTACGATCGTTAGGTCACCACTGCAGAGCATGCGCCCGTCCGGCCGAAATATGACCTTGCTGATGGATTCGCCGGGCAGCATCGGACCAGCATTGAAACCCAGGTCGACGGCACCGGTGCTTTCCAACCGCACCAGGTTGATGCGCGGAACGCCGTGATACGTGTTGAAGGAACCGGCCAGAACGATGCGACCATCAGGTTGGATGGCAATGTCGTCCACGTTTTCGTTGTCCGGGCCGGGATTACTTTGGAAGGAAGCGTCCAGGCTGCCATCACTGTTGATCCGCACCATGTACGGATAGCCATAATTGCTCCAGCCTCCGCATAGTACGACCTTCCCGTCCGCCTGGAGCGCCATGGCGGAGATGTAAGGATCAGGAAGGGTGAAAGAAAAGGATGGGTCCAGGCTGCCATCCGGCATCAATCGAACAAGACCCGGGAGTACGGACTGGTGGACCAAGATCCTGCCATCTGGTTGCAGCAGCAGCTTGACCGCTGAACAGCAGACAGCACTGGAGAACGAAGCGTCGTGGGTGCCGGAGGGCATCAGCCGCTTCACGCTGCCATCGGCGATCAGGATGCGGCCATCCGGCTGTTCGATCAGGTCGGTGACCAGATCGATGGATGAAGGGTTGAAGGCAGGATCGAGCGAACCATCGGGCAGCAGCCGTGCCAGGTTGTTCCGAGCGGTCGTGTTGAACCGCGTGAACGAACCGCCTACCAGCGTGCCGCCGTTCGCCTGTGCCACGACTGCATACAGAAAGCCATTCCCTGGACCAGAGCCAGCACCGAAACCCTGGTCCTGCATGTTGAAGGACAGGTCATGCGTGCCAGGCGCTTGTGCCAGGACCATGGAGGTTATGACCCAGGTGGTGCAATGGAAAATGGCTCTCATGGCAATTGCTGTGTCCGTGTCGCGGTGGGCACCGAACCGCCAATGGTCTGCAGGACCACATCGCGGTCGTTGTTCGCACCGGCGTATTTCACGACGCCGTCCATGTTCACATCCTCCAGGCGGTACTGACCGGATACGGTGGCCGTGGGGTTGATGCCTCCGATGGCGGCGAGCATGGCATCGCGATCGTTCGCTGCGCCAGCGTACTTCACCTGGCCATTGAAGTTGGCATCGCCGGGCCAGAGACACCGCGTAGTTCCGATCTGCATGCGTGCGTCCGTGCCGTATACGGACAAGGATCCCAGTCGAAGATCGATCGCGTTCTGGAGAGGCTGCTCATAAAGAAGGACCAGGCCTCCGGTCATCACGCCCAGGTGGTTCCGGTGTCGGATGGCCAGGCGCCGGGAGACAGCTGGAAGTATGCCGAAGTTGATGTAGCGATCGCCGTCGGTGTCCCACACTTCACCATTGCGCAGCAGGATGGCCGGTTTGGACCGGATAATGGAATATGGCGCTGTGTTGGAACGGACCTCCAGAACTACCCAGTCAACGATCGCACGATCACCGATCGTATCCAACCAAAGCGGAGAGATGGACACCCCGGAGCCGGTCCCGACGTAGGTATAGCCCAGAGCCGTGTAAGGCTCAGTGGTCGGCACAAGCCCGTTGGCACGGAGGTCGTCGCGCATCAACCCACC
>JAGQVN010000045.1 GCA_020437905.1 Flavobacteriales bacterium | reverse complement strand
GCGACGTGTTCGTGGTGGACCTCGGCTTCAGCGCCTTCGGCCTGCCGCTGGGCCTGCGGAAGGTCCGCCCGGATGCGGTGGACGCCGACGCCTGCACCTTCACCGTGGCCGACCTGGACGGAAGCAACGTGCGCCAGGTGGTCGTGCCCAAGGACCCCGCCTGCGGCTACACCTACTTCACCTTCACCAACGATGCGGTGGTGGCCATCGAACCGCCGCTGGGAACCTGGGACATCGTGCTCACGCAGTACACCCACCAGTTCTACGTGCCCTTCCTGCCATACATCGTCTCCGGCGTGCTCACGGATCCACGGCACACGCGGGTGGCACGCATCCCCAGCGCGGATTTCGACCAGGTCGTGTTGGGCGATACGCTCTATCATCCCTTTCAACTGTGGCGTAACGTGATCGGCTACGACTGGAAGGACTACGACTTCGACATCGGGGCCTACACCGTGTTCCCGCAGCAGGTGTATCTGGTCGAGGACACCGACGGCCGCCACTTCAAGCTGCACTTCCTGGACTTCTACGACAGCCTTGGACAGGTCGGTTGTCCGCGTTTCGCATTCGAGGAGCTTTGAATCTCGGTCAGTGCACCACCAGCAATGGGGAGCGCAGGAATGCTTCCTGATGCTGCACCAATGCGGTGTACCATCCAACCTCCAATGCGCTTACGTCAATTCCGATCGCGCCGTTCCGCGCAACGGATGTACTTCGCAGCACCGTTCTCCCTTGTCCATCGATCAGGTCCACCGTGTATGGGGCATCGGACCCTTGCACTTCGATCGTTACGTGTGCATGGACCGGGTTGGGGAACAGGCGCAGAGCATCGATCGAGAGCCGGTCAGCGATGGTTATGCCGAGGTCCTGCGACCAGCTCAATAGACGGATGCCGCCATAATTGGAATGGAAGGGCTGGGGAATGGGAATGAAGCTGTTGTTCAAATAGCACAACACGATCAGATCGCCGTGCCGATCGAAACCCCAGGTGGCGGCACTATCGTTCGGAGGTCCATATGATCCGATCAACGAGGGCGAAGCAAGGTCGTCGATCCGATAGGCCAATAATTCACTGTCGGCCGCGCTGATCAACAGGATACTATCGCCGGAGGCGGTGACAAGCTCATTGGTGTGGCCGTCGCTTCCGAACCAGGATAGACCAAAACAGTTCCATGGGTCGACCCAGGACACTTGTTGCATGTCGCCCGGGTCGCTGACATCGATCACCTCGAACCCACAGAAATCGTATGCGACGATCGCATGGTCCCCAACAAGGGTCACATTGTTGTGTGCAATGGCCGTGAAATTGGGGTGCATCGGGTTGATGTACTGGCCCAACTGTGCCAGTTGGTATGGATCGGAGATGGAAAGCGCCCGGAACGCTCCTGCATCGTAGC
Source organism: Flavobacteriales bacterium (assembly GCA_020437905.1). Lineage (GTDB taxonomy): Bacteria > Bacteroidota > Bacteroidia > Flavobacteriales_F > PHOS-HE28 > PHOS-HE28. Next base: position 3,692 of record JAGQVN010000045.1, on the reverse strand, counting down.
AGAGGAAAAGGACATCGTCCTTGATCGCCATACCCCTGGCCTGTGGCGGATAGTTAACGATCCCGGGCCAGACGGTATCCGGTTGAAAACTGGAAACGAACATGATCGCACCAGGGTCCGAGACGTTCAACACAATTACACCATCATCCATGGCGCCGAGAAAGGCAAGACTGTCCTTGACCGCACAGATCGCCGCGCCGTTCAGGAAGGCAGGGTCGCTCCACAGGTCCAGTATGACGGGCGCTGAAGGATCCGATACACTTACTGTTGCCAGACCAGCTTCCTGTTGGCCGTCTTCGAAGCCGCCAACGCTCACATACAGCAGGTCACCGAGCTGTTCGACATTGTTCACTGCAAGTCCGCCCAGCGCTGCCGCTGGTATTGTGTCTATCGGTACCGGGGCTAACGGGTCGGCAATGGAGAAGGTGACCAGGCCAAGTTCGCGGCAACAGACATAGACGAACGGTCGGTCAAGTCGATCGATACGACATGAGAATGCGCTGGAGCTGATCGATCCCAAGCTGTATGGGAATTGATACTGCCCAAGTGCAGTGAAGGTCACTGTATCGGCCAGTTGAGCGGCACCTGATGCCGGTAGCATCATCCCCCAAGGCAAGGCCAGCAGCCATACTAAAGCTCTCGTACGATTCCGTTCCGTGCTCCTTCTATTCCAAGTACACACTGGCATCCTTGGGGAATTCCACCGTGTAGGTGAACACCAAGGTACGGCTCTCCTTCGGTGCCAGGTCCAAATGCCAGCGGAGCTCACCCTTGTCCTTGTTCACGGTGGCTCCACCATCTTCCTCCAGTTCCACCTTCACCTCGCTCTGTCGGCTTACCGGGAATTGATCGAGCACCATGATGTTCACGGGTTCCGCCTTGCCGTTCCTGATCATCAGTTCCCAGCTGATGGTCTCCACGCGCCTGCCTCCGATCATGCGCTTTTTACAGAAGGCCTTGCGCTTGGTCCGTGTGATGGTGATACCCTGGTCCCGACCCAGCGAAACATCCAGGGTATCGCGCACCTGGCCGGGGTCCAGAAAGCTTTGCCCCACGAAAGCCCCATCGAAGAACACATTGGCTTGACCGGGCAGCAGGTCCAGGTCCTCCCATCCCGTGACCTTGGCGAACAGGAAGGCGTCGGCATCCAACTTCGGCGTGCTGTAGTGCCGATAGATCGCGTTGAGCCGATGTTCCTGCAAATGCACGGTATGCGACTTCCCGTCACTGGGAAGGTTCTGAGGCGCGTCAATGACGAATTCCACGGTGGTCGTTCTCCGGAGCACGTCCCCGGCCATGCTGATCGTTGCTTCCGGGAGTTCCATGTCCTCGGCGGCATCGAAGGACTCCTTCCGGGGAGCTGCACTGGGGACCTGACCGCCCCGCACATTTCCGTAGGACAGCGTCTCCAAATAGGCCTGGGCCTGGATCTGAACATACCACGGGGTCAACGCAGGCATGATGTTGCCGGCACTTGGGTCCGCGCTGGATAAAGTGGTCCTCACCTTGGTCCAATCCTCCCCGCAGCGTTGGGTGATCAGCGCCTTCTGAAGCAATTCCACGGGTCCCCCTGGTCCTTCAACGCTCAAGTCGTATGCCGGTCGCCACGAGGCGGTCCGCACCGTGTACTTGATGTCAAGCTTGGCTGTTGTGGAGTTCGGAGCGTCCACATGGACCAATATCTCGCCCGTGATCGCCATGGGCTTTCCAATGAGTTGCTGCAACTGCTGTCGGAGCTTGTTCAATTCATCATTGATCTCTGTCAGCTTTTCCTGTTGAACAAGCTGCCCCTGTTTCACTGCGGTAAGCCTGTTCCGGACATACTCGTTCACCCCTTGGAGCTGTGCCGCGCTCACACCATTCTGCTGTCCACCGACCGCCCAGTTCTTCATCAACAATTGCTCTTCGTTGTCCCACACCGCCTTGGTATTCTCTTCGCTGCGATAGGCATGTTCGAGATCCTTGATCCGCTTTTCCAAGGCTTCGCTCTCAGCCGTACGCTCCTGGGGTTGAAGGTGATTGGTTCGGTGCTCCACGGCCAGGATGCTGAACTCGCCCTTGCCCCTCGCTTGAATGCTCATGCCGTCCAGTTCCGGGCTTAACCCGGTGAACACGATTGTTGACCCTCCGCTCGGCAGAGTGGCCGAGGCTGAACGTTCCACCATGGCCCCTTGCAGGTAGACCGTTACACCTTGGATTGCGCTCTTCACGGGGATCTCATCCCCCTGGGCCTTCATGGTGAATGGGACGAACGCAAGTGGTAGTAAGAGGAGATGGGGACGCATGAAGCCAAAGTTCTTTAGGACGAAGATCTCGTGCAAGACCCATGCCACCAATGCGAACGCCCCGGCCAATCCGGCCGGGGCGTTCCCTTGGTCCGTACCTATCCTGTTACTGTCGGACCAGGCGTTGCGTATAGTGTGCCTCACCCACGCGCACGTTCACTAAGTAGATGCCTGCGGCCAGCTCATGCTGGAGGTCGATCACGGTGTTGATACGGGTGCCGTTGGCAACGAGCTGCTGCGCATGCACGCGCTTGCCGAAGAGATCGAGCACTTCGAGTTCCATGTCCTGCTCGCCATCCTCCAGGCCTTCGAGGTTCAGGAAGAGCTGCTCACCCTGGTTGGGGTTGGGGTACAGGTTCATGGTCACTGCGGTGGCTTCGTCGAACAGGCTGAGCGAGCGTCCGGCTCCCGGGGTGTTGAGGCGGATGATGCAGATCTTGCCCCAATCCTGGTAGCTGCCGTTCACCAAGGCACGGACCTTCACGTTGAGGTCGAGGTCGGCCGGCGGCGGCAGGGTGAAGAGGTTGGCCGGGATCAGCACGCCGTTGGGCCTGAAGACCAGTCGGTAGTAGGAGCCATGCGGGTCCTCCATGCTGAACTGGTATCCCTGGGCGCCCGGGATGTTCTGGCTGGCGTATACCTGGGTGCTGGTGGAGTACACCAGGTCCTTGCGATCGCACCAGGCATCAATGAGCTTGGCATTGCTGAGCGGCAGACAGAAGGGAGAGACCTTGGCGGAGGTGGAGGCGAACTGGCCGTCACCCTCGATGATGCGACGTCCTTGATCGTCGCGGAGGACATACTTTCCACCGAGCAGGCCATCACCACCGTCGTCATTGACCACGAGGCGGTAACAGATCTGGTTGAGGCAGAGGTTCTCAGTGATGACCGTACCTCCGATACCATCCTGGTAAGGGCCACCCGAAGCGATCAATTGAGTGCCCGTATCGTCGTAGATCTCCCAGGTTGTCTGGCTGCCATTGTTGTCCAGCGTGATATCCAGGGTCAGCAACTCCGTGCAACCACCGATCGGAGTTCCCACGCAGACACAGTTGGCCGACCACATGTCGTTCTCGGTCAGTCCATTGCCATCGTCACAAGGCTGGCCTGGGGTATCCGGACCGTTCGGAACACCGAGGCAGTCCGCGCAGCTCTCGTTGGGGATCAGGCCGGTGCTACCGCCGGAACAGACACCGCACTGGTCGATGCTGGCCGTACCGTTGATCTCACCGTTGCAGTCCGTGCAGCTCTCGTTGGGGATCAGGCCGGTGTTGCCACCAGAGCATACACCACACTGGTCGATGCTGGCGGTACCGTTGGGATCACCATTGCAATCCACACCAACCGGCGTGCCTTCGCACACACAGTTCGTGCTCCAGGTGTCGTTCTCGGTCAACGGATCGTTGT
>JAGQVN010000044.1 GCA_020437905.1 Flavobacteriales bacterium | reverse complement strand
GTTGCACCGTGCGTGGATGCCACGGCGACCATCACGGTAACAGAGAACGCGGCCCCTGATGCGGGCACGAACGGCACCCTGGATGTGTGCGGGACGAGCGCGGCATCGAGCCTGTTCGCGCAGCTGGGCGGCACCCCCGATGCAGGCGGAGCATGGAGCGGTCCGAGCGCGGTGGTGGGCGGTCAGTATGATCCGGCGACGATGGCCCCAGGCGTGTACACGTACACCGTTGCGGGTGTTGCACCATGCGTGGATGCGACAGCGACCATTACGGTAACGGAGAACGCGGCCCCTGATGCGGGGTTGGACGGTGCGTTGACGGCCTGTGACCAGGGCGCTGCGCAAGGGCTGTTCGCGCAACTGGGTGGCACACCTGATGCAGGTGGAAGCTGGATGGACCCCAACGGTGTGGCACACAGCGGGAGCTTCGACCCATCGACCGACCCTGCGGGGAACTACACGTACACGCTGGCCGCTGCGGCCCCCTGTCCGGGTGATCAATCGGTGGTGAACGTGACACTGACGGGCCAGCCGGATGCGGGTGTGGATGGCGCGTTGACCCTGTGCGAGAGCAGCGCGGCCACGAACCTGTTCACTGAACTGGGTGGCACGCCGGATGCTGGCGGAAGCTGGACGGACCCCAACGGTGTGGCACACAGCGGGAGCTTCGACCCATCGACGGACCCTGCGGGGAACTACACGTACACGCTGGCCGCTGCGGCCCCCTGTCCGGGTGATCAGTCGGTGGTGAACGTGACGCTGACGGGCCAGCCGGATGCGGGTGTGGATGGCGCGTTGACCCTGTGCGAGAGCAGCGCGGCCACGAGCCTGTTCGCTGAACTGGGCGGCACACCGGATGCGGGTGGTGCATGGACGGACCCGAACGGAGTGGCGCACAGCGGGAACTTCGACCCATCGACGGACCCTGCGGGCAACTACACATACACGCTGGCCGCCCTGCCACCTTGCGTATCGGCAACGTCGATCGTGGCAGTGAGCGTGGAAATACCACCTGATCCGGGCTCGGGTTCGAGTGTCGATGTGTGTGCCGGTGCGCCTTCGTTCGATCTGTACGCCCAGTTGGGAGGAAGCCCGGACCTGGGTGGCGTCTGGACCGATCCGAATGGCAATGTGTTCAACGGGATATTTGATCCATCCCTTTCCCTTGGCGGTGTTCAGACCTATACGGTACAAGGTTCATCCTGCCCGGATGCTTCGAGCACCGTGCAGGTCAGCCTCCTGCCAGGTCCGAACGCTGGTGCTGACAATACCATTGCCCTGTGCAGCGATGATTCCCCGATCCAGTTGCTCGATTCGTTGGGTGGAGCTCCTGACCCTGGCGGTGCGTGGACGGATCCTAATGGTGATCCTTTCGGGAATGTGCTTGATCCCGCAACAGCGCTTGCCGGGCCGTATACCTATCTCGTGATCGGCAATGGTACCTGCCCGGATGATGCATCCGTACTTACCATAGCTGTTTCTCAGGCAGTGAGCGCCGGTACTGCGGGAGCGTTGACGCTTTGCTCGGATCATGCGAGCATTGATCTGTTCAACGCGCTCTCCGGTTCACCGCAACCGGGCGGGGTCTGGACCGACCCTTTCGGGAATGCCGTATCCTCGACATTCGACCCTGCCGCTGATGATGCAGGTGTCTATACATACACCCTCCCAGCCGTTGGTGCGTGTCTGGGAGCCTCCAGTGCGGTCAATGTGGAGGTTGAACTTGCTCCGGACGCGGGCGACAATGCTTTGGCAACCTTGTGCTCGAACGACGGACAGGTCGATCTGTTCAGCTTGCTGGCGGGTTCTCCGGTATCCAATGGGAATTGGTACGATGAGCAGGGGAACCCGTTCTCGGGTGTCTTCGATCCTGCAACGGGATCGACCGGCGAATACATGTATGTGGTCAACGCGGTCATACCATGCGTGAACGATACCGCACTGCTCGAGGTTACCGTGGTCAATGCGCCGGATGCCGGTATCGATGCCAGCTTCGTGGCTTGTTCATCGGCATCGAGCACCGATCTGAGCACGTTGCTCGGAAGCACTTCGAATCCCGGTGGAAGTTGGTTCGCGCCGAACGGAGCTGTGTTCTCGGGGATCGTTCATCCGCCTACCGACCCTTCAGGCACGTATCAATATGTTGTTGAAGGAGCTGCTCCGTGTGGTTCAGATACTGCCGCGGTGCAGGTGACCATCATCCAAGAGCCTGATGCGGTGATCGCTGCGGACGTGGTGGGCGGTTGCGTGCCTCTGGAAGTGGTGTTCTCAAGTTCCTATCAAGGTCCTGGCGACTTTGTGTGGACATTCGGCAACGGTGATACGTCCTTCGTTGCCGCGCCCGATACCGTCTTGTTCGATGCACCTGGCATCTACGACATTGGACTGATCATCAACCCAGGGAACGGTTGTGCTGATACAGTGCTCGTAGCCGGTCTGGTGCAAGCGTTCGAAGCTCCTGTGGCAGGTCTGTTCGCTGCTCCACAGCAGGTCACCACCCTTGCACCCCAGGTCTACTTCCAGAACCTGACCGTGGGTGCGGATCAATTCCAATGGACCTTCGCTGACCTGGGAACATCCTCGCTGGCCGAACCTGTGTTCGCCTTCCCGACCGAGATCAGTGGTGAGTACGAGGTGTGCCTGGTCGCCACAGTGGCCGGCTCTTGCTCGGATACGGTCTGCACGACCATCGTGGTCGATGATGCCTTGGAGGTACATGTTCCCAACGCCTTTACACCGAATGCGGATGGGATCAATGATGACTTTCGGCCGGTACTTCTGGGCATCGACCCGGACCGATACAGTTTCAGCATCTTCGATCGATGGGGTCAGGAACAGTTCAACACGGACGACCCATTCCAAGCATGGAACGGCCTCTTCGCCAATGGTGAAGAAGCCCCCCAAGGGGTGTATGTATGGAAGCTGAACGCCAAAGACCCTTACTCGGGAGCAAGGATCGAGCGCGTTGGTCATGTGACCTTGCTTCGCTGAGGCCTCGGCTATCTTTAGCCCTCATTTTTCCGCTGTGGCCGCAGGGCTTGTCATCATCCCTACCTACGACGAGAAGGAGAACATCCAGGATGTCCTGGCCAAGGTCATGGGCCTGCCTGTGCCATTCGACGTACTGGTGGTCGATGATGGCTCGCCTGATGGTACCGCCGACCTGGTTCGTGCCGGCATGGAGGTCTATCCTGGTCGCGTCCATCTGTTGGAGCGACAGGGAAAATTGGGTCTTGGAACGGCGTATTTGGCAGGCTTTCGCTGGGCTTTGGAGCGGGATTATGGATACATCTTCGAGATGGATGCCGATCTGAGCCACGACCCGAACGACCTGCCCCGCCTGTTCGAAGCATGCGACCAAGGGCGCGGTGACATGAGCGTGGGAAGCCGATATGTCAAGGGAGGGCAGGTGAAGGATTGGTCCTGGGAGCGTGTTCTGATGAGCTTCATGGCGTCGCTCTACGTTCGAATGATCTTGTGGATCGACGTACGGGATACCACTGCAGGCTTCGTTTGCTATAAACGACAGGTCCTCCAAGCGCTTCCACTGGATGAGATCGAATGCATCGGCTATGCCTTCCAGATCGAAATGAAGTATCGCGTGAAGCGCCTCGGATTCCGCATAACCGAGGTCCCGATAACGTTCGTGGATCGGCAAAAGGGGCGTTCCAAGATGAGCATGAGCATCTTCAAGGAAGCCTTTTTCGGGGTGTTGGGCATGCGCCGCAGGATCCCATGAGCAGACCAGAGCTCATACGGAACGCACATGTGGCGAACGAAAGCCGTTCGTTCGCGGCCAATGTGCCCAACCGCGAGGGTGGTCACCAAATGCGCTGTGAACGTTTGCTCCCTGAACGATGAAATGGCACTGGCCGCTCTTGCTTCTCTTGGCCGCATGCGGCGAGGACCCTTCAGGTCCGCCCGACCTGATCGACCGCGCCACCTTCACGGCCATATTGGTGGAGGCTCAGGTCATTGAGGCGGAAGTGGAGCGAGGTCTTGTGCTGGATAGTTCGAGAACGCCCGTCACTGAGGCACGATACGACGAACTGATCACCCGTTTCGGGGTGTCCAAGGAGCAATTCCGATCCAGCTTCGATCACTATGCCTCCGACCCGGAGCTGCTGAAGGCCATCTATGAGGACGTTGTCGTGGAGCTATCCAGGCAGAAGGACGGCGCGAATTGAAGGGCCTGGATCTAGCAGAACGACACGGCATTGCTGACCATGTCATCCACGCTGCGCATGCTCGCTCCGAGCTGTTCACGCACCTTCCGATCGTCAAAACGGCGATCGCGCATGGCCGTTCTTGCCGTGTGTCGCGTGATCAGTGAACGCGATCCGGTGAGCAAGCCGCGGATCCGATCGGCCCGCCATGCCAGTTCCAACATCCAGCGCTGCAGCGTGAATCGGGAATGCGAGCCCCCCGCCGCCCGGGCGATCTGGTGGAACAAGTTCTTATAGGCCACCTGTGGACCAGCCAATACGTACCGTTCGCCTGGGAGACCCTCGCTCATCAGCCGTACGCTCAGCTCCGCCACGTCACGGACATCCACCACATGGGTGCTCCCGGGCGGGTGAAAAAGCGTACCTCCGATCACCCGATCCAACAATGTGCGGGTGCTTCGACCCTGCCTGCAAGGCCCGATGATCACACTTGGACATACGATCACCGTTCGCAGCCCTTCAGCCGAACCGCGGTATACCTCGAGCTCCGCTTCGTATTTGCTCCTGGCATAGTCCGATAGGTCGGCGTCGTTCTCCCAGGGGCTATCCTCGTTGACCGGGGTCTCTCCGTGCTGAGGCCCCAAAGCAGCGATGGAGCTGACATGGCAGAAGCGATCGATGCCTGCGTTCAGGGATGCATTTACCATGTTCGCGGTACCGGTCACGTTAACCTCCCACAGCAGGTCCGAATCCCGCGGATCGAAGGAAATGTGCGCTGCGGCATGATAGACGTCGGAAACACCTCGCATGGCTTCCTCCAATCCCAACGGATCCAGGATGTCGCATGCCATCCGCTCGACAGGTGCTTCGACCTTCACACCATAGTGATCGAGCAGGCGATCCAGGTCTTCCGTGCGATGCACATCCCTTTGGAGCAGGCGTACAGGCTCCTTCTGACGGATCAGCTCAAGCGCAAGGTGCGAACCCACCAGTCCTGTGGGACCCGTGATCAGGTGCATGGCGCAAGTTAGCCGCGCCCCGCACCCCCGGCTATCTTTGGCCGGCCTTTTCGGGAGCGAGCACGATGAAGAAGGACTACCTCGAGGAACTGCGCTGGCGCGGCATGCTGCAGGACCACACGCCCGGCGTGGAGGACCTGCTGAAGGGCGGACCCGTCAGCGGCTACGTCGGCTTCGACCCCACCGCCGACTCGCTGCACGTGGGCAACCTCGTGCCCATCATGCTGCTGGTGCACTTCCAGCGCTGCGGGCACCGCCCCGTGGCCCTCGTGGGCGG
>JAGQVN010000043.1 GCA_020437905.1 Flavobacteriales bacterium | reverse complement strand
CTGTGAACGAAATGCTCTGGTGGCACGACACGCTCTACATCGCCGGTTCCTTCAACATGATCGGCGGGGTGCCCACCGATGGCCTGGCCCGCTGGGACGGCAACCAGTGGTGCAGCCTGGTGCCACCCGACTATTTCGACCTGCCCAACAGCGTGATCGGCCTGTACCACGACAGCCTGTTCGTGGGCGGCACCTTCATGACCGCCGGCGGCGACTCCATTGCCCGCATTGCCAAATGGATCGGTGGCAACTACACCACCGGCTGTGGAGCCTTGAGCACCGAGGAACAACAACGACCCGACGAGCAAATGCGTGTGTGGCCTAATCCGGCGACCGACCACCTGGATGTACGTTGGAGCGACTTTGGACCCGACGTGCATCTGAAGCTGTACAACGCACTGGGACAGTTGGTACTTCAAGGACCCCCAGGCAGGACAAGGCTCAACGTGCAGGGTATCCGACCCGGGGCCTACCTGATCCTGGTAGCCGACGACCGCGGCATATCGCTGGCCAGGCAACAGGTTCTGATCGAGTAGCCCAAGCCAAGTAACTGATCGATCAGGTGTGCCGGTTGGCGCCCCTATCTTTTTACTTCCATCTGCCTCACGCGTAGTTACTTTGCTCCTCGCTTAGGCACATGAAGATCATCATCGCTGGTGCGGGTGAGGTGGGTGCCCATTTGGCCAGGATGCTCAGCATCGAAAGCCAGGACATCATCCTGATCGACAAGGACAAGTATCACCTGCAGCATGCGGAGAGCCACATGGATGTGCAGATCCTGCGGGGTGATGCCACGTCGCCCTCCATCCTGAAGAAGGCGAACATCGCGCGCACGGACCTGCTGATCGCAGCCACGGATTCCGAGACCTCGAACCTGACCATCGCCATGCTGGGCAAGAAGCTTGGCGCGAAGCGTACGGTGGCCAGGATCAGCAATCCGGAGTTCCTCGACCCCGATGCGATCGACATGACCTCGCTCGGCGTGGATGCCCTGGTGAGCCCGGAATCGCTGGTGAGCGATGAGATCCTCGCCTTGGTCAAACGTTCAGCGGCCTTCGAAACGATCGATTTCGAGGATGGCAAGCTCACGGTCCTGGGTGTCCTGCTGGGTGCCGAAGGAATGGTGGTGGACCGAACGGCCGAGGATGTGGCCCGGGAGGTGAGGGACCTTCGCTTCCTGAACGTGGCCATCCGCAGGGACGACCAAGTGATCATTCCGCGCAGGGATACGGTCTTCCGCACTGGGGATAAAGCCTACTTCATCGCTGGCAAAGGTGGCGTGGAACAGATCTACAAGCTTACGGCCAACAAGCCGGTGGACATTGACAACATCATGATCCTGGGCGGAAGCCGCATCGGGGTGAAGACCGCCAGGAAGCTGAGCCGTTCCTACCATGTGAAGCTGATCGAGCGCGACCGTGATAAATGCTACGGGCTGTGTGACGACCTGCCCAATGTGATGGTGGTGCATGGTGACTGCCGCGATCTGGACCTGCTTGAGGAGGAAGGCGTAGGCAACATGGATGCGTTCATTGCGGTAACGGGGAATTCCGAGACCAATATCATGAGCAGCCTGATGGCCAAGGAGCATGGTGTTCCGAAGACCATCGCCCTGGTGGAACAGGCCGAGTTCATCAACCTGTCCATGAACATCGGCATCGACACGCTCATCAACAAGAAGCATGTGGCAGCCAGCCAGATCTTCCGCTACGTGCGTGGCGGAGACCTGGTCAACATGGCCAACCTGCACGGCATGCCCGCCGAAGTGCTTGAGTTCGAGGTGAAGGAAGGCTCCAGGATCGCACGCGGTCCGGTGCGTGAACAAGGCTTTCCCAGAAGGGCCATCATCGGTGGCTATGTCCGTGGCGACGAAGGCCATCCCGTGTTCGGGAACACGATCCTGCGAGCCGGTGACAGGGCCCTGGTGTTCTGCCTGCCCGACGCCGTGGACAAGGTCTCCGCCTTCTTCCGATGAGGTCGCTGAACTGGCGCATCATTCTGCACATCGTGGGGCTGCTCATGGTCATCAATGCCATGGGCATGCTCCTCTGCCTCCCTTGGTCCTTTCATTTTGATGACGGTGCGTGGAAGGGGATCCTGTTCGCAAGCGCCATCACGTTGGCAATTGGTGGATCCATCTGGAGCATGACGCTGGGTCATGAACCCAGCATCGGAAAGCGGGAAGGCTTTCTGGTGGTCACCTTGGGTTGGCTGTTCCTTACACTGAGCGGCGCACTTCCCTATCTCTTCACGGGTTCCATCCCGCGTTTCGCGGACGCCTTCTTCGAGACCGTATCCGGCTTTACAACCACCGGGGCATCCATCCTGACGGACATCGAAGCCTTGCCACGGAGCATCCTCTTCTGGCGCAGTTTCACCCAGTGGGTGGGCGGCATGGGCATCATCGTGCTCACCATCGCGATCCTTCCCCTGCTCGGGATCGGCGGCATGCAGCTGTTCATGGCGGAATCCCCCGGTCCGACCGCGGACAAGATCCACCCTCGGATCAAGGAGACCGCCAAGCGGATGTGGGCGGTCTATGTACTGCTCACAGCTGTGGAAACGGGCTTATTGATGTTCGCCGAAATGGACCTGTTCGAGGCACTCTGCCATTCCTTCACCACGATGGCCACCGGCGGTTTCAGCACACGGAACGCGAGCGCTGCCGCCTTTGGACCCGCTGTTCAGTACATCATGATCCTGTTCATGTTCCTGGCCGGCGTGAACTTCACCTTGAACTATTTCCTGATCCGCGGCAATTGGCGACGCGTGTGGCCCAATGAAGAGTTCCGCACCTACCTGTTCAGCGTCCTGGCCTTGGCTTTGGTGACCACCCTGATCGTATTCGGCACCACGGAGAACGACTTGGAGCAGAGCTTCCGGGATGGGCTGTTCCAGATCGTATCCATACTGACCACCACCGGTTTCGTGACTGCGGACTATACGGCTTGGACGCCTTTCCTGACCACCCTGTTCTTTGTTCTGCTGTTCGTAGGGGGCTCCTCTGGAAGCACGAGCGGAGGGGTAAAGATCGTCCGGTTCACGGTGGTGATCAAGAACGGATTGCTCGAACTACGACGAATACTGCATCCGAGGGCCATCTTCCCCGTGCGCTTGGACAAATACGCCCTGAACGAATCCATCACCTTCAATATCCTGGGGTTCTTTCTGCTTTACGTGACCATCTTCGTTTTCGGCTCCATGGTGCTGTCCGCCATGGGCTTCGACCTGGTAACGGCCATTGGCGCTACAGCGACCAGCCTGGGTAATGTCGGTCCAGGTATCGGCGGTGTGGGACCGATGGACAATTTCGCCTGGATCTCCGATCCGGGAAAGTATTTTCTGGCCTTGTTGATGTTGATCGGTCGATTGGAAGTGTTCACGGTGCTGGTCCTCTTTACCCGTGCTTTTTGGACCGATCGGTGAACTTGTCCTTTCTTTGTGGATAAGCAGCGTCCAGCGCCAGGCTTGATGCCGGTCGGCATCCACCGAAGCAGACCCATGGAATTCGATTATAACACGCAGCGCAAGCGATTGGTCATTCCCGAATATGGCAGGCATGTTCACCGCATGGTGGAGCATTGCATGGGGGTGGAGGACCGGACAGAAAGGACCCGACTGGCCAAGGCCATTATTCAGGTGATAGGTCGCCTCAATCCGCAGCTGCGCAATGCCGAGAATGGCGACCGTACGCTCTGGGACCACCTGTTCATCATGAGCGATTTCAAGCTGGACGTGGATGCCCCGTTCCCCATGCCCACCCCCGAGGAACTGGAGACCAAACCGAAGACCATTCCCTATCCGCAGAGCAAGATCCGCTACGGGCATTACGGGAAGCTTGTCGAACGGATGATCGAGAAATGCGCGGCCATGGGACCCGGGGAGGAACGGGACATGTTCGCCACGCTGATCGCCAACCTGATGAAGCGTCATTTCCTGGCTTGGAACAGGGATACAGTGCCTGACGGTGTGATCCTGAAGGACCTGGAGGAACTCAGCAAGAAGCGCATCAAGTTGGGTGAGGAGGCGCAGCTGACCGCCACGGCCGATCTCCTGCGTCAGCAGCAGACGGGTCCGAAGAACGTAACGGATACCCGGAAGCGCAGCGGGGGACGAAGCCGAGGCCGAAAGCGCAAGAAGCGATTCTGATCCGTCAAGGGCGTCCGCCCTTCACAGTCCTTCGTGTAAAGTCCGATGGCCAGGGCCTCCGAAGAAGCCTGCTTGGATCGTTGTTTTGGACCATCAGTCCAACTCGTCCATGGGAAGCTTTCGCATTCAAGGTGGCCGGGAACTGCATGGCGAACTGGAACCGCAGGGTGCCAAGAACGAGGCCTTGCAGATCCTTTGTGCTGTCCTGCTCACCGACCGACCGGTCACCATCAACAACGTTCCGGACATCATTGATGTCAACAAGCTCATCGCCTTGTTGGAGGCAATGGGTGTGCAGGTGAACAAGCTCGGACCTAGCTCGTACCGCTTCCAGGCCGATCAGGTGGACATCGAGTTCTTCCAGCGCCCAGAGTTCAAGAAGCTCGGAGGGGGTTTGCGCGGTTCGGTCATGATCGTGGGGCCGCTGCTCGCTCGATACGGTCGGGGATACATCCCGACCCCGGGGGGCGATAAGATCGGCAGGCGGCGTCTGGACACCCACTTCATCGGTTTTCAGAACCTCGGTGCCACGTTCACCTATGATCCCACGGAACGGTTCTACAAGGTGGAAGCCAAGAAGTTGCAAGGTAGTTACATGCTCCTGGACGAACCTTCCGTGACAGGCACCGCGAACATCGTCATGGCTGCAGTGCTCGCCGAGGGGCGGACCACGATCTACAATGCGGCCTGCGAGCCCTACCTGCAACAGCTGTGCAACATGCTCGTCCGCATGGGGGCTCGGATCGAAGGGATAGGCAGCAACCTGCTCACCATCGATGGCGTGGACGCGTTGAACGGGACCGAGCATACCATGCTTCCCGACATGATCGAGATCGGCAGCTTCATCGGCATGGCTGCCATGACCCGAAGTGAACTGCTCATCAAGAACACGGGCTACGATCATCTCGGGATGATACCCGACGTGTTCCGGCGCTTGGGCATCGCCGTTGAACGGAAAGGTGACGATATCCGGGTCCCCAAACAGGAAAGCTACAACGTTCGGTCCTTTATCGACGGCAGCATCCCCACCATTTCCGATCATCCTTGGCCCGGCTTCACTCCCGACCTCCTGAGCATCGTGCTGGTAGTCGCCACCCAGGCCAAAGGCAGCGTACTGGTGCACCAGAAGATGTTCGAGAGCCGCCTGTTCTTTGTGGACAAACTGATCGACATGGGTGCCCAGATCATTCTCTGCGACCCTCACCGGGCCACGGTGATCGGACAGGATTTCCAGCAGCCTTTGCGCGGCATCAGCATGACCAGCCCGGACATCCGTGCGGGCGTTTCCCTGCTCATCGCCGCGTTGAGCGCAGAAGGTGAAAGCACCATTCACAACATCGAACAGATCGACCGGGGCTACCAACGCATCGATGCTCGCCTGCGCGCTTTGGGCGCATCGATCGAGCGAGTCTAGCGCCTTCACGATTCATGGCCGTCCAACCCGGCACGGCAATTGCATCCCACCACCCGAGCGGCTTGCTTAATTTTGCCTGCGTTGAAGGAGTGAAGCATCATGAAAAAGACCCACATTATAGCCCTTTCCGCAATTGCCTTGCTGGCCGTCTATGGTTTCACCGCCCGGAATGATTCGGACGGTCCGAAAGTGGGCACTGCCATTGGTGACACGGCACCTGAACTGGCGTTCTATAATGTGGACAGCACCAAGGTCCTCAAGCTCTCGGAATTGCGCGGGAAATACGTGCTGATCGACTTCTGGGCCAGTTGGTGCGGTCCCTGTCGCAGGGAGAACCCGAACGTGGTTCAGGCCTACCAGAAATACAGCAAAGCCAAGTTCAAGGACGCCAAAGGTTTCGAGATCTACAGCCTCAGCCTGGACAAGAGCCGTACCGCGTGGCGGAAGGCCATTGAGCAGGACGGCCTGGTTTGGAAATACCACGCCAGCGACTTGAAGGCCTGGTCCAGCGAAGGAGCCCGGCTATACGGCGTGACCGGCATCCCCATGAGCGTCCTGGTGGACCCGAACGGGGTGATCATTGCCAAGAACCTGCGCGGTCTGCGCTTGCACGAGGAGCTGGACAAGTACGTGAAGAGCCTTTGACCGAGCTCCTCCGATAGCCTGTTGACCCTGTTCACTAACTGCCAGATCGGCGGATTACTGTCGCGCGCATGGTGATCGGCACAACACTTGACCGTTCGGCGAACAGCAAGCAAATCGACCAGATACCATGTCGGAACGACCCAACGTCAGTCCCGGATCGGGTGACCATGACCAAAAGACAGTGAACGAAGCGCTATCCGAGCAAGCTGTGGAGGGCTCGGAAGGAATTGGTATCGAGCAGCTCAAGGCCGAGCTGGATGCGCAACGGACCGAGCATCAGGCACTTCACGACAAGTATGTCCGTCTCTTCGCCGAATTCGACAACTTCCGCAAGCGAACGGCCAAGGAACGCCTGGACCTGCTTCAAATGGCAGGGGCTGAGACCATGCGCAATATCCTTCCGGTCCTGGACGACCTGCAGCGCGCCATGACGAACAATGAATCCAGCGACGACTTGAAGGTTGTCAAGGAGGGCTTTTCACTGATCGATCAGAAGCTGCGTAACATCCTGGGCGCAAAAGGATTGAAGGCGATGGAATCGTACGGCAAGGAATTCGACCCGGACTGGCATGAGGCGATCAGCAAGGCGCCCGCCCCAAGCCACGATCTCAAAGGCAAGGTGATCGATGTGGTGGAACCAGGATACACCCTGAACGATAAGGTGCTGCGCTACGCCAAGGTTGTCGTAGGCGAATGACCTGAGCATGTCCAAGCGAGATCCATACGAAGTCCTGGGCGTCGGGCGAAGTGCTTCTCCTGAGGAGATCAAAAAGGCCTATCGGAAACTCGCCATCAAGTACCATCCGGACAAGAACCCGGGCGACAAGGCCGCTGAGGAGAAGTTCAAGGAGGCTGCGGTAGCCTACGAGATCTTGAGCGACGCTGACAAGAAAGCCAAGTATGACCGCTTTGGACATGCCGGCCCTGGAATGGGTGGAGGCTTCCAAGGCGGTGGCATGTCCATGGACGACATCTTCAGTCACTTCGGGGACATCTTCGGCGATGCGTTCGGTGGAGGAGCATTTGGCGGTTTCGGCGGAAGGAGCGGTGGCCGACGTACGATCAAGGGCAGCAATCTCCGCGTCAGGCTCAAGCTCGATCTGCAGGAGATCGCCCAAGGGGTGGAGAAGAAGATCAAAGTGAACAAACTGGTGCGGGCCAAAGGGAGCGAGTACGGCACCTGTTCCACTTGCGGTGGATCGGGGCAGGTGGCCCGTGTGCAGAACACCTTCCTGGGACAGATGCAAACGGTCACGACCTGTCCGGCCTGTGGCGGCATCGGTCAGATGGTGGTCAAGCGCGGTGCGGGTAGCGATGAGAACGGCCTGGTCCGTGAGGAGGCCATAGTCCCCATCCAGATCCCTGCCGGGGTCGAGGAAGGAATGCAGTTGAACATCAGCGGCATGGGTAACGAAGCCCCGGCGGGTGGCATTCCCGGCGATTTGCTGGTGGTCATTGAGGAGGAAACCCATCCGCAGTTGAAAAGGGATGGCATCCACCTGCACTACGACGCGTACCTCAACCTGGTGGATGCCGCTTTGGGCGGTTCCGTGGAGGTCCCATTGGTGAAGGGAAAGGCCAAGGTGAAGATCGAGCCGAGCACCCAAAGTGGAAGGACCATGCGCCTGAAGGGAAAAGGGCTGCCAGATGTCCATGGACGAGGCACTGGCGACCTCTTCGTGCACCTGGTCGTTTGGACCCCTCAAGGGCTTTCCAAGGAAGAGCAAGCCACACTTGAGAGACTGAGGGATAGCCCCAGCTTCCGTCCGGACCCGAGCGGTAAGGACAAGGGATTTTTTGAGAAGGTCAAGGACATGTTCGGCGGTTGAGTTCACAAGACCAACGGAGCAACCTCCCGCTGAACGACGATCGGACCGGCCCGGTCCGTTGACGCCTTAATTTAGCCGTCCCCCTTTCGCAGATGCTCTATCCCTCGGCCACCGTCATCATCCTCTTTTTTGTGCTGCACTGGTACATGTCACTGTTCGTGCAGACCTTTTATCTGCATCGCTATGCAGCCCACGCCATGTTCACGATGTCCCCATTCTGGGAAAAGGCATTCCACCTGCTCACCTTCGTGGCACAAGGTTCCAGCTACCTGAGCCCATATGCATACGGCGTGTTGCATCGGCTGCACCACGCGTATGCCGATACTGAGCAGGACCCACATTCACCGAAGTACGACCAGAGTTTGTTCAGCATGATGTGGCGTACCAAGAGCATCTATCACGAGATCTTTTTCCGGCGGCTGAAGGTGGAACCTCGCTTCACCCAGGGGGTGCCTTCCTGGTCGGGCTTCGAACGGTTCGCCGACGCCTGGGCCACCCGCATCTTTTGGGGCGTGCTCTACAGCTTGGTCTATTTCCTGTTCGCACCTTCCTACTGGTGGTACCTGCTGCTTCCTTTGCATTACGTCATGGGGCCGCTGCACGGTGCCATCATCAACTGGTACGCGCACAAATACGGATACCGCAATTACGAGGTGAAGGACACCAGCCGGAACATGATCCCGGTGGAGCTGCTGGTCATGGGCGAAGGCCTGCACAACAATCACCATGCCCGCAGCAACCGGGCCAACTTCGCGGTCAAGTGGTTCGAGTTCGACCCCACCTGGCCCATCATCCGGCTCCTTCATGGCTTGCGCATCATCCGCCTGAAGGCTGCCTGAGCGCGGCGCTCATCAGTTCCTCCACGAAACGCATGGCCTCAGCACGAATGGGCTCCGGTGAACCTCCACCTTCTCGCATGGCTTTCAGGGAGGTGGCACCAGCGGACTTGGACAGCTTGGTCCCATCAGGACTGCTGATGAGCGGGTGATGCACGAAACGTCGACGCTGGTACGCGTCCTTTCCGATCGCCCTGGCCAAGGCGGTCTGGCATGCGGACGATGGCAACAGGTCCATACCTCGTACGATGAGGTCCACATCAAAAAGGAGGTCGTCCGAGAGCGAGAGAAGCTGATAGGCCGGCGACCCATCGCGATCGCGCAGTACGGGGTCGGGCATCTCTTTGTTCAGGTCCAAAGCCAGGGGTCCTTCAGGCCATTCCGCCACCAGTTCCATAAAGTGTTCCGGCACTCTCCACCGCCAGACGACATCGGGCTGATAGGGGTCCAGGGGCCTCGCACTTCGATGCTCACAATGTTCCCGCCCCTGTTCCTTCAGAGTATGACGGTCGCTGCGAGAACAGGAACAGGCATACACCTGGCCACGCGACAATAAGTACCCGGCGATCTCCAGCGCCTCCTCGCATCGCGTGAGCTGTGACCAGTTATCCATGGCTCCGGGACCCGAGGGCCCTTCATCACACGCGATCCCCAGCCAATCGAGCGACACGAATATGTCCTCCACGTATTCCGGTCGAACACGGATGGCATCCCCATCATCGATCCGCAGCAGGAGCTTCAGACCAAAGAGCCTGGCCAGTTCCTGGGTGACGATGAAGGAGAAGCCATTGCCCCAGTGCAGATAACCGCTCGGAGTGGGTGCGATACGGGTACGTCGCAGGTCCTGGGGCTGGTAAGCGTTCATTGACCAGTGCCCGGGGCGGGACTTGAACCCGCACGGTCCTTACGGACCAAGGGATTTTAAGTCCCTCGTGTCTACCATTCCACCACCCGGGCGGCTGAAACCCCAAAATAACGATGCCCTCCACGATCGGAGGGCATCCTGAGCGAGAAACGGGACTCGAACCCGCGACCCCGACCTTGGCAAGGTCGTGCTCTACCAACTGAGCTATTCTCGCTTGAGGGCTGCAAATATAGCACTGCTGGCCGATCCGCAACTCCCCCGGACTTGGATCGGGAGATCTCCTCAGGGTGTCAAAGGGACCTCCCTCTGCAGGCAGTACCTGGCGTTCCGGACGGCCATCCTGCCTCCACCCTGCTGCCAGAGGTAGACCCGCACCAACTCATCGTCCGCAGCACGCGTCAAGGAGCGGACCACGACCACGGGACGCCATTGTTCACCCCGTTGAGGATAGCGCCACAGCGGAACACCTTCGAAGTCCACCAGCTCTTCACCTCGTCTGCGCTCGATGACCACGATACCCTCGGCCTGTGCGTCCAGAAGCACCTCCGCGGTCACGACGAGCGTGCGCTCCTTTGTTCCAAGCTCGGCCAAGCGGATCTCCGCAGCGGCCAGGTACGGTGAAGCGCTGTCCAACACGGCCGCTTCCTGCGGCATGGGGACCCATTTTCGCTCACTGTTGGCGCGCTTTCGCACCTCAACTCGAAAATGGTCCCTGGTCAGGTGGTCCAGGACAACGGGGAATCGTTCGGAAAAAAAGACATCCAAGGACGCCGACCAGGGGAGACCTTCGGACACCAGTAGGATGGTGTCTCCGAGCTCTTCAACGCGTGCCATGCCCAGCTCGGAGAGGTCATCCGGCCACGGCAGCTTCACATGTTCGACATTCCGCGAGCCGATACGAGACCGATCGGGAACGAGATCACCGTTCCAGATCACATCGGCATCCGGATAAGCGGCGAGCTTTGGAGCCAGCAACTCTTCGTGTTCCAGCCGATCGTCCCTGGCGGTCGAATGGCCCAGCATTGAATAGGCCAACAAACCAGCAAGTCCTGCTGTGGCGAGCGATCTTGCTCGCCTCCCCTGCCTTGCCGTGATCGCCAGCAATGTCAGAACAAGCAGGAACGAACCCAGGCCGATCCAATAGAGCACCGGCAGCAAAGGCTTATGGAACTCGGCCTGGACCATATGTTCTCCCGGAGGGACCAGCACTCCCAATGCAGCTTGGTCCACCAGGATCGGGTCCACGACCTGGTGGTCCACGAACATACGCCAGCCGGGATAGGCGGCTTGTTGGACCACCAGCAACATGTGGTCGTCGGTCCGGCAATGCATCCCCACGGAGGTGTAGGAGAATGAAGTCAGCCGGACGGTGTCATCCGGGCTCCCCTGCATGCGCCCAGGCAGTGGCGTGTCGGAAGGTACCAGATGACCGGTTTGGAACGCAGCTCCTTTCCGTTGTACATCATCGGTCAGGAACACCAATGGCTCCCGAAGTAGGAGCTGGTGACGATCCGGGTCATGGTCCAGGAGATGCTGGTACCCTTTCAACTGAAAACTGTTGAAGCCATCATAGGAGGGCCTGCCCATGAAGAGCTGTGTGTTGCGCCACAACCAATGCATGTGCCGGGACCCATCCCGGCTCTCACCCAAGGGTTCGATCACCGGTACGAATGGTACGGCTGGCATGGCATCGATCCGGGCCTGGATGGCCAGCGGATGATGCGGTCCCAGGGTGGTGTGCCATTGGGTGGCTTGCACGGCGAACAGGGATGAAAGCCAGACCGAACTGAAAAGCACGTGATGGAAGGTCAGGCGCAGCTGCCTCCTGAAGGTCGTTCCTATCACCAGGAACAGGAGCGGCAACAGGTCCAAAAGGGCCCGTACCGGGATGGACAGGCCTTGATAGGTCTTGTAAAGCGCCACCTGCGTGGCACTCGAAGCCGGATCCAGCGCATGGACATGGGCCAGACCCAGCAGCAGCCCCCCCGCGGAAAGCACGACCACCAGCTGGACCCTTCGCCGGTGTTCGCTCCACAGTCGTGATACATGACGAATGCCCAGGACAGCGACCGGTATGCCTGCGAGCAGAGTGAAGTACCAATAGTAGCCTGGAAATCGGAAGAGGTCAAGACCGGGGACCCAGCGCCAAAGCGCGGCATGGACCGGTGTCGCATCACCCAGGGAAGCCACGGCGCAGAGTGCTCCGAAACCGGCAAGCAGGAGGACCCGCGACTTACGAACGACCAGCGATCCTATACCCAGGAAGGGGATCAGCAGCATGCCCCAATACCCGTTCACCATGGTCGGATCGGAACCCAGGAATGCGGGGTCCGCTGTAGCGAGGGAGGGAAGGTATTGGGTCGCCCATGCCTTCCAGGGGAAGGGCATACTGGCCGCCTGCTCCAGGCTGAGCCCCTCCACCCTGGCCAAGTAAGGTCTTACCTCCCACCACGCATGGAACGTGCCGATGCTCATGGTCACCGAGACCCCTACGAAGAGCGCGAGAGAAGCGAACAGTGGCAAAAACCCTTCATCGCCCCTTGACAACTGGAACACGCGGAGGACGATCAAGCCAAGCAGCAGGTACGTACCGATCAACGTGAACGTATGGTTCCCGCCGGTGAGCAACAGGGATTGGAACACGGCAGCGCACAAGGCGTTCCGCCAGTTCGGGCGATCCAGCAGACCCAGCATGGCCCAAAGCAACCAAGGGAACCAGGCCCCGCTGATGATGCTGTAGAAATGTTGTGCATGACCGGTAAAAAAGCCAGACAAGGCGAACGCCACGCCACCAAGCACTGACCAAGGCCCTGAAGGTCCCAGTGATCGATCGATGAACCGCCGCATTCCGAGACCCGCCACAACCACATACCCCAGAAAGAGCCACTGGAGCAGGACCGCCCCGTGCCCCACCGTTCCACCCAAGGCCAGTGCCTCCACGTACCAGGCAGGCCCCTGCAGGTCGGCGTGGACCGGATACCCCATCTGTTGATAAGGGTTCCAGACAGGCAGTTCGCCGTTCCTCAGGCAGCGCGAAAGGAAGGTGCGCCAGGGCAGCCAGCAATCCAGGGTATCGCCAGCGCTGATGCTGTATCGAAGCGTGGTCAGCGGCCAATAGGCAAGCAATACCGAGGAGGCGATCAGCGCATCGCCCCATCGTTCGATGCGTGCGACGCCGCCTGAACCGCGAGGGACCATCAAGCCTTCACTGTTCCGGTCTCCTTCAGGCCGACCATCCGCTTGATCTCGTTCAGTTCCATGAGCGCCTCGACCGGTGTAAGCGTATTGATGTCCAGGGCGGTTATTCGATCGCGAATACGTGCGAGGGCGGGATCGTCCAATTGGAAGAAACTGAGCTGCGCGGCCACACCAGCAAGTGTGTCCACATCGGCCTTTCGGACCTGCGGCCCCTCCCCGCCTTGCAAGGCCGCATCGTGGCTGGCCTCCAGCTGCTCCAGCACCACCCGTGCACGGTCAACCACCTCACGGGGCATGCCCGACATGGCCGCCACGTAGATCCCGAAGCTGCGATCCGTTCCACCTGGCATCAACTTGCGCAGGAACAAGACCTTGCCGTTCACCTCACGAACGGCCACATGCACGTTGTGGATGCGCGGGAAGCGTTCCGCCATATCGTTCAACTCGTGGTAGTGCGTGGCAAAAAGTGTTCGGGGCCTGTTCCGGGAACCGTGCAGGAACTCCGCGATGGACCAGGCGATCGAGATGCCGTCATAAGTGCTGGTGCCCCGACCGATCTCGTCCAGCACTACCAGGCTGCGATCCGTGAGGTTGTTGAGGATGCTTGCCGTTTCATTCATCTCCACCATGAAGGTGCTCTCACCGGTGCTCAGGTTGTCCGAAGCTCCGACGCGTGTGAAGATGCGATCCACGATACCCAGTGCGGCCGAGGATGCAGGTACGTGCGATCCGGTCTGGGCCATCAGGACGATCAAGGCGGTTTGGCGCAGGAGGGCTGATTTCCCGCTCATGTTCGGGCCTGTCACCACCACCAACTGCCTATCCTCGGGATCCAGCAGGACGTCGTTGGCGATGTACGTTTCCCCAGGGGGCAGCTGTTGTTCTATGACCGGATGACGTCCATCGCGGATGTCCACCGAACGACCAAGGTCAAGGATGGGCCGAACATATCCCCAACGGGCGGCTTGTTCCGCGAAACCTTGCAGCACGTCCAAGGCAGCAAGCGCAGAAGCCGAGCCCTGGACCGATCGGATGTGCTCGCAGAGCTCGGCCACCAGCTCATCGAAGAGCTCCTGCTCCAGGGTCAGGATGCGTTCCTCCGCACCCAGGATACGTTCCTCCAACTCCTTCAGTTCCTCGGTGATGTACCGCTCGGCACTGACGAGGGTCTGCTTGCGCACCCACTCCTCGGGCACTTTGTCGCGGTGGGTGTTCCGCACCTCGAGGTAGTACCCGAATACATTGTTGAAGCCGACCTTGAGCGATGGGATCCCGGTCCGTTGGCTTTCGCGCTGTTGCACTTCGAGCAGGAGGTCCTTGGCGTGGGATGATACATGACGCAGCTCGTCCAATTCAGGGTTAACCCCTTCCCGGATAGCGCCTCCCTTCTGAAGGGTGGAAGGTGGGTCGTCCTGCAGCATGCCAGCGATCCGTGCGGAAAGCTCCAGATCGGCGCCGATCTCGTGCAGTGCCTGCTCGAAAGGGGCGCCATGGGATTCCAGCACCTTGGCCAACGCACCGGCGGCTTCAAGGGCCACATGCACCTGTCGAAGTTCCCTGGGGGTGATCCTTCCCGCTGCTGCCTTCGCGGCCAGCCGTTCCAGATCACCGACCTGCTTCAATATTTCGACCGCTCGCTCGCGCAAGTGTTCGTGCTCCAGGAAACACTGCACGCGCGATGCCCGTGCCTCAATGGCTTCGAGGTCGACCAGTGGGAACGTGAGCCAACGCCGAAGCATCCTTGAACCCATGGGTACTACACAGGCATCCAGGGCTTGCAGAAGCGTTCTCGCTCCCGGGTTCACCGGCTCGATGACCTCCAGGTTCCGCAGGGTGGCCCGATCCAATGTGACATGCTCTTCGGACCGCAACTGGGCGATCCGATTGACATGGGCCAGCCTGTCGTGACGGGTTTCGCCCAGGTAATGGAGCACCGCCCCAGCCGCCCGATGCGCCAATGGCATGTCCTCCAGACCGAATCCTTTCAGCCCGCCCGTGCCGAAGTGTTGGGTCAGCCGATCGTGGGCGAGGTCGTGACCGAATGCCCAATCCTCCAACCCATAGGAATAGTGTTGTTCGACGAGGGCCGTGATCACAGCGTCGCTGCCCCCTTTCGGGTACAGCAGCTCGCTCGGACCAAATCCTTCAATGAACCTGCTCACAAGCTCGGCCCGATGCTCCCCTGCCAGGAATTCACCCGTAGTGATATCCACGAACGCGATCCCATAGCGTTCCTTTCCCGCACATACCGCACCCAACCAGTTGTTGCTCCTTCCATCCAGCACCTGATCGCTGAAGGCCACTCCGGGTGTGACCACCTCCGAAACGCCGCGCTTCACGATCGTCTTGGCCTGCTTGGGGTCCTCGAGCTGGTCGCAGATGGCCACACGATGACCTGCGCGAACGAGCTTGGGCAGGTAGTTCTCCAAGGCATGGTAGGGAAAACCCGCCAGTTCCGTCTCCGTGGCCCCGCCGTTGTTCCGTTTGGTGAGAACGATCCCAAGCACGCGGGAAGCAGTGACCGCATCCGGTCCAAAGGTCTCGTAGAAATCGCCCACGCGGAACAACAATACCGCATCCGGATGCTGCTCCTTGATCCGCTGATATTGCCTCATCAGCGGTGTATCACCCTTTGCCTTCGCCGCCTTCTTGGTCATTGCACCCTCGCTGTTCCGGGCAAGCTTGAAAGGTACACCCTTCACCTCGGTCGAACATGGTGCAGACCTCATCCTTTTTTCACATTTTGCCACCATGGCCATCGGAGACCGGAAACTGACCATGGAGGAGATCGCACGCGCCGCTCGAGGGACTGCGGCACGGGCCGCGCTGCCGCGGATCACCCTCGTGCTGGACCACATCCGCAGCGGGCACAACGTGGGTGCCATCTTCCGAACCGCGGATGCGTTCGGTGCAGAGCGCATCGTGCTCTGTGGTTACACCCCTGGTCCGCCGGACCGGGAGGTATTGAAGACCGCGTTGGGAGCGACAGAGACCGTAACCTGGGAAAGAGCCACCGATACCCTGGAGGCGATCAGGGGGTTCCAAGGCCGTGGATACCGGGTCGTGGCCGTGGAGCAGACCTCCGGATCCGTTCCGTTGGTGGGACATGAACGATCCGGTGGACCGCTTGCCCTTGTCTTTGGGAACGAATTGAAGGGCGTGCAATCTGCGGTGGTCGAAGCGTGCGATGGCGCGTTGCATATTCCGCAGGTGGGCCACAAGCATTCGCTGAACGTATCCGTTTGCGCCGGTATTACGCTCTGGGAAGTGGTCCGCACGGTCCTGGTGTGAGAAACCTTGCTGTGCAGGCTCCGTATCAAGGCAACCCTTGGACCGTGAACAGGTCTATGGGGATAGATGATGGCCATTGGCCACCGACCGACCTTGGAACGCAGGACTATATTTGAGCGGAAGCGCTGGATGGGAATGAGGGAACGCTACGCGTTGCGCATTGTCTTCGTACTGCTGTTCGTGGCACCTGTGGCCATGGGAACTGCCTTGGGGCAGTATTTCCGGAAGTCGAACTACTGGAAGACCCATCGGAACGAGCTTTCGATCGGCATGGGGGCTGCCAATTTCCTGGGTGAACTCGGAGGCCGGAACCAGATCGGGTCCCCCTTCATCTGGGACTTGGAATTCAGCCAGACGCGGCCAGCTGTGAGCCTCGGCTACCGGTATTATTTCTTCGAGAAGCAATCGGTACGCTTCAACCTGACCTATGGTGTGCTGGCGGGTAACGACAACCTGACCACCGAGAAATTCCGGCGTAACCGGAACCTCTCCTTCCGCAGTGACGTGGTCGAGTTCGCCATCGTGTACGAGTTGCACACGTTCCGGGAGGAATTGGGGCACATTTATGACCTGCGCGGGGTGAAGGGCCAGAAAGCGTGGCGCATCGGCATGTACGGATTCATTGGTATCGGGGGGTTCTACTTCGATCCCCGGGCGAAGTACAACAACGCATGGGTGCGCCTAAAGCCCCTGACCACGGAAGGCCAGGGCCTGCCGGGCGGACCCGAGCAATATTCCAACTTCTCCTTCTGCATCCCCATGGGCCTGGGCCTGCGCAAAGCATTGAACCAGCGTTGGAGCGTCGGTCTGGAGCTTCAGTACAGCCTGACCTTTACGGACTACATCGATGATGTCAGCACGATCTACTACGACGAGGAGGTGCTTCGGGAGAACCACGGCGAGATCGGTGCATACCTGGCCAACCCCAGCTTGAACGAGGGTGACTACATCTCCGATTTCACGACCTCGGCCGGACAACAGCGAGGCGATGCCAGTGACAAGGATGCGTACCTGTTCCTGAAGATCCAGCTGCACCACAAGCTGTACAAGTACAAGAGCGGCAGTAAGAAGTACCGCTCACGCATCCGACGGCAGAAGATCATCTTCTGATCCGCCGCAACCCTGCGTTGGGCATCACCGGGTCGGGAGGATGATTTTTTTCCCGCGCACAGCATAACTTCGAACAAATGTGTCCATCATGGCCATGCTTCGAACGCTCCTTGGTTACGGTTTAGTGGTGCCATTGACCCTCTCAGCCACCCACAACAACGGGGGCGAGATCCTATACGAGCACCTCTCAGGAACCTCTTACTTGATCCGTATCCGTACGTACACCGATGTGAGCAGCCCTGCTGATCGGCCTTACCTGACCCTACTTGACGGGGATACCGTACCTCGCACATCGATCCAATTCTATCCTGGGAACGAATGTGGTGAGATCCAACGCAACGAATACACCATCGAGCGGACCTTTCCCGGACCAGGCACTTACCTGTTGGAGGTGGAGGACCCCAACCGGAGCTCGGCCCTGATGAACATTTCGAACGCTGACCAGGAAGCTTTGTTCCTCCAGGCCGTTCTGGTGATCGATCCCATGCTTGGACCGAACACCTCCGCTGTATTCACATCAACGCCACTGGATGTCTCTTGGCAGTGGGGGGTGCTGCACCATGACCTGGCAGCGTGGGACGCCGATGGGGATAGCCTGTCCTATGAACTCGTCCCCAGCGTAGGAACCGGCGGCCAGCTCATTGTGGGATACCTCTATCCGCACGAGATCGTCCCTGGTCCGAACAACTGGTCCTGGGTCGATGCCGACGGTGTATTCCATTGGGACCGGCCGCAAGTGGCAGGGCGCTACAACATTTCCATCCGCTGCTCCGAATGGCGCAACGGGATGCTGATAGGGCAGACCACACGTGACATGGACCTATGTGCCGCTCCACAGCTGATCCTGAGCGTTCCGGACCACGCTACAGCAGCCGGCCTGGAGATCAGGATACTGGACTTTCCTGGTTCATACCGATTGGTCGCTGATGATCTGATCGGCAATGAACAGGTCCAGGTGGTCGCGGGCCACGGCGGGGTCGTGCATCAGGAGGCGCTTCGCACGGAT
>JAGQVN010000003.1 GCA_020437905.1 Flavobacteriales bacterium | reverse complement strand
GTTCATGATAAGGGATGTCGCTCCACAGATCGTACGTGAACATGGGAATGCTGTTCGGGTGCACGAACATTCAGCGGGATGGCTTGTGTGGTGCACAGGCGCGTTCGCACATCTACCTGGTCTCATACCTGTCAAGGGCGAGGGTCTGACCCTCAGGGTGCCGGGAGTGGATCCTGACCGGATCATGCAACAGCAGGCCTTTGCCATACCGATCGGCAAGGGGCTGGTCAAGCTGGGTTCGACCTATGTATGGGAGGATGTCCTCTCTGGCCCCTCCAACGAAGGTCGGAGCCAATTGATCGAGCGTGCGAAAGCCTTGTTCTGTGCGGAATTCCGGATCGAGGATCAGTGGTGGGGCGTTCGACCGACGGCGCGGGACAGGCGACCCCTATTGGGCACCATCAGTGAACGACAGGCGGTGTTCAATGGCTTGGGGTCTCGTGGTGTTTTGCTCGCGCCTTGGTGCGCTGGCCACCTCGCTGACCACCTCCTCGAAGGCACAGCTTTGGATCCGGAGGTGGACCGAAGTCGCTTTGACTGAACGCTGCAACGGCAGGAAAAGCGGTCCCGCGACAAGCACGACCTTTGGGAACATGCTTCGGCATCTCCTTCGAGCGGCTCCCTTGCGCCTGCCGATCGTTCTTGCGAGCCTGGTCCTCGTGGAAGGATGTAAGGATCGGGCCCGCACAGTGAGCACTTCCCTGGATCGGAACGAGCGACGGTGGACCCAGATCGATTCGCTCAGTGAACTGGGCCTTTATGCGAGTGCACTGGTGCTCACGGATGAAGTCCTGGCCGATGTCAATGCGCAGGGCGAGGATCTGGAAGCATATAAGGCTTGGATGTACCGAGCACGGTATCGCCAGTTCACGGGCGCCACCACTCAGGATATTGTTGCGGAGCTCGAGCGAGCGGTCAGCACGGCGGCACAACCACTGTGCGCGCTCCTGCATAGTGTGCTTGCTGAGACTTACTGGGAATATTACCTGCATGAACGTTGGGCCATCCTGGAAAGGACCAACACGGTCGTTCTGCCGGAGGACATGGACACCTGGGGACAACAGGCGTTCATGCAACACGTCATCCATCATCATCAGCAGGCATTGCTGGCCAGGGACATCCTGGTGAAGATCCCCACTGATGGGTTGCGCTCCGTGTTGGTGCAGGCGAGCGATGCATCCCTTCGTCCCACGTTGTACGACGTGCTCGCTCATCGAGCCTTGCAAGCGTTCACCCATCCTGAGACGCGGTTGAAGGAGCCGGCAGGACGGTTCAGCTTGAATAGGAAGGCGGATTTCGATCTGTTCGAAGATCACGCCTACCGGCCGATCCAGCACCGAGATTCGACCGCATGGGAATGGCAGGCGATGGATTTGTTCAAGGACCTGGCGCGCCTGCATCTTTCCGACGACGATCCGAGCGCCCTTGTCGACCTTGAGCTGAAGCGCCTGAGCTTTGTTCGGGAAAGGAGCACCCTGCCTGACAAGGAGCAGCGCTACCTCGAGGCGTTGAGGTTGCTGGCAAGCAGGGTGGTGCTGGATAGTTCGTGGAGCGAGGTGATCCACGCACAAGCCCAATGGCATGCGGAACGAGGCGGGTCGTTCATCCGCCATGTCAACGGTCCTTTCAAGCATGAGAACGATACGGCGGTGGCTCTCTGCCAGCGCGCGATGGCCCGCTTTCCAATGTCCCATGGTGCTCGGCAATGTGCTGTGTTGGAGCAACAGTTGCTTCGACCGGTCATGGAGCTATACGGAGAGGAGGGGGTCCTGCCCGAACAGGACTTCAAAGTCCTCTTGGAGCATAGGAACCTGCGTCATGTCTGGTGGCGCCTCGTGAAGGGAGAGCTTTCCGATCTGGCCCCCGACCGAGGGACGAACGACGCGCTCATCAAGCTCAAGCCCTTCCGAACGGGCACCTTCACCCTTCCCGACCACGGCGATCGGAACAGCCATACGGTCGAGCTGCCGTTCGAGGGACTTCCCCAGGGTGCTTACGTTCTCCTGGTCTCGAGCGGGGAAGCCTTCGAGGAGGGCGCCGACCTGATGGCACACCTGTCCATTACTGCCACGCGTGTCTCCTTCGTCGAAAGACAACTTCCCGATGGGCGCATCGAGCTCCTGGTGCTCGACCGTTCGAATGGTTCGCCCCTCACCGGTGCAGAGGTCCAACGGTTCGCCCAACAGCGCCAGGGCGGCAGGGTGAAGTTCATCGAAAGGGAGAAGCACATCTCAGACGGCGAGGGTAAAGTCGTCTTCACAACGGGTGGAGAGCGCGGCCAAATGCGTTGGGAGGTGGTCGCTGGCGGGGATCGGTCCTTTTCGACCGTACGTTATGTCCGGCCTCATCTACAGCGTGAGCAGCTCGAACAGGAACGCACTTTCCTGTTCCTTGACCGCGCCATCTACCGGCCTGGACAGACGCTGCATTTCAAAGGTATCGTGGTCCGGGGAAAGGCTGCCGATCATCACGTGCTGATGCATTCGGACCGGACGATCGCCTTGCATGACGCGAACGGGGAGCGTGTCCAGGAGTTGACCGTGACAACGGATGCCTATGGGTCGTTCAGCGGATCGTTCATGGTGCCGCAAGGAAGGCTTCTGGGTGACATGTCACTCCGCGAGGCGCATGGCACGGCATCCTTCCGGGTGGAGGAATACAAGCGACCCAGGTTCAAGGTGCTTGTCGACGAGCCCAGGGCATCACCGGTGGTCGGTGAATGGGTCACCGCTTCCGGACAGGCGGTGACGTTCAGCGGTGTGCCTGTTGACGGAGCTCGGGTCCGCTGGCGCGTCCTCAGGGAGGCCGAAAGGCCTTGGTGGTGCGGATGGGGCTGGCGTTTTGGCCTGCCTTGGGGCAGGTCCGTCCAGGTGGCTCAGGGTGAAGGGATCACCGATGCGGAGGGTCGCTACTCCTTGGACTTCTTGGCCGACCCGGATCCGTCCCTCCCCAGGGAGGCTTCGCCCTTGTATCGGTTCCGCGTCGAGGTGGAGGTTACGGACATCAACGGAGAGACACAGAACGGGCAGGGATGGCGAGAGGTCGGCTATTCACCGTTCCACATTGAGCTTGATCTGCGGGCCGCAATGGATCGCAACCGGCTGGATAGCCTCCGGGCCATGGTGGTCGCTTCCCAGGGCCATGTTCTGAGCATCCCTCTGGATGTCCGCATCTCGAGGATCGCACCACCTCAGGATAGGCCCCTGCGCAACCGCCGCTGGGAACGCCCCGATGGCTTCCTGCTCGATAGAGCAATGCATGATCAGCGCTTTCCGCATGACCCATACGACGCGGAAGAAGACCCCTTGCAATGGCCGGAGGAAGAGGTGGTGTACGAACGAACGATCAAGGATGTGGTGGCGCTACCTGGTGCCCGGGAATTCCGTGTAGGGGATTATCGCATCGACCTGGTCGCTAGGGATAGCCTGGGGCGCAAAGCGGAAGTAAGCGAACATTTCGTGCTCTTCGATCCGGACATCCAATGGACCGGTTTCACTGGAGAGGCCTTCCACGTGGAAGGGGTGCGCACCACGGTAGCTCCAGGAGAGAAGGCGCAATTGCTGCTCAGCACCGCCCTCCCCGAGGTGAGCGTGTTGATGGAGGTGGAGCGTCAGGGTCAGTTGGCCGTTCGCCGTAGGATGTCCCTCAGGAAGGGCCAGCAGCTGGTCGAATTGCCGGTTCAGGAGGCCGATCGAGGGGGCTTTGTGGTCCACTTTGTATGCGCCGAAAGGGGTATTCTGCACATGTCTTCCGCAAGCGTGCATGTACCCTGGGACAACAAGCAACTGGGTATCGAATGGTTGCGTTTCAGGGATGAGGTGGGGCCGGGCGAACCGGTGGAATGGCGGTTGAGGATCACGGGTGGTTCAGCTGGGTCGTCCCCCCCCCAGCTACTGGCCACCATGTACGATGCTTCCTTGGACCACTTTGTTCCGCATTACTGGTCGGCCCCCCCCTTGTGGCCTTCCTATACCCCACGTTATCGCTGGACCAGGAGTGGACTTTTCGAGGTACGAACGGCTCGGCATGTATGGCGTAGATCACGCCCTCTCTACCCCCCCGTTCGTTCCTATCCGCTATTGGATCTCTTCGGATACATCCCCGGCGGATACGGATCACCGGTGTTCATGAGCATGGGGATATCGGATGATACCCGGGAGATGGCACGGGACAAGTTGGAAGCCTGGGAAGGGGATGTCGAGGACGAAGAGGCAGGGAGCGGATCCATGGATGGTCGGGACCTCGGTGACCAGCTCGCTCGGGAAAGTGCTGGCATGCGACCGGTCGTGAGAAGGGATCTGCGTGAGACCGCGTTCTTCCAGCCGGACCTGCTGGCCGACCGGGACGGAAGCCTATTGCTCCGCTTCTCCATGCCACAGTCCCTCACGCAATGGAGGATGCTCGGTCTGGCCCACACTCCCGATCTCCGGTTCGGTTCTTTTGACCAGAAGGTCATTACCACGAGCCCGCTCATGGTCGTACCCCATCTGCCCCGAACCCTGCGGGAAAGGGATCGGATCACATTGACAAGCAAGGTCCTGGCGACCAAGGATCGTGTCGAAGGCACGGCCATCCTGCAGGTCTTTGACCCCGTGACGAACAAGGACCTGACCGCGGCGTGTGGCGTGGAGGTCAAGGAGCGCACGTTCATCGCAACTCCAGGCCAGGGTGCGTTGGTCGCATGGGACATGCAGGTCCCCGAGGGGGTCGGCGCATTGGCCGTGCGGATCGTGGCGAGGGGGGGGGGCGGACCCATGGGCGGCACCACATTCGCCGATGGTGAGGAACATGTGCTTCCGGTGCTTTCGGAGCGTGTGCTCATCACTGAGAGCCTTCCGATCTCCATCGATGAGGCCGGGGAGTGGGAATTCACGCATACCGGCCTTGCGAACAGCCACGTGGACGGCTCGATCCAGCATCGTTCGCTCCGCTTCGAGTTCACGAGCTCCCCTGCTTGGCAGGCGGTGCAAGCGCTTCCGTACCTCATGGAACACACTGATGCCTGTGCGGAGCAGGTCTTTTCCCGCTACTACGCGAATCGGCTGGCCGCCCATCTGGTGGCATCCGACACGAGGGTGAAGGAGGTCTTCGACCGTTGGAGCGCAAGCGGCTCCGAGTCCTTTCTCAGCGCATTGGAAAGGGACCCGGACCTGAAGCGCATCGCCCTTCAAGAGACACCATGGCTGTTGGAGGCTTCGGAGGAAAGCGAACGGAAACGGCAACTTGCCATTTTCATGGATACGGATCGGCTGGCGAACGAAGAACGGAACGCGTTGCGTCAGTTGGCTGACATGCAAATGGCCGATGGGCCTTGGGCATGGTTCAGCGGTATGTTCCCGTCAAGGTTCATCACGCAGCACATCGTTGCCGGCTTCGGGCATATGGACGCCCTGGGGGCCACCGATGTCGTGACCGATGGCGTCACGAAGCGGATGATCGAACGGGCGGTCGAATGGCTGGATGAGCAGGTCGCTGAAGAGCACCAGGAACGGATCGCAC
The DNA here is from genome assembly GCA_020437905.1 of Flavobacteriales bacterium. Classification (GTDB taxonomy): domain Bacteria; phylum Bacteroidota; class Bacteroidia; order Flavobacteriales_F; family PHOS-HE28; genus PHOS-HE28. The sequence goes on along the minus strand of JAGQVN010000003.1, from coordinate 200 downwards.
GATCGACACCAAAGGAGCTGCTCGCGTATCGTCCAGGGCACCTGGAACTTCACTACCTCTATGCGCGCAGCTTCTTCCTGCGCTGGAAGCCCACCGGACAGGCAGACATTGCATTGGAGTTCCTGCGTTCACGGGTTTCGGCCGAATGGCTGGAGTATGGATTGCAGGACCAAACGATGATCGCGTTGGCGCTTCACCGC
>JAGQVN010000042.1 GCA_020437905.1 Flavobacteriales bacterium | reverse complement strand
GTCATGAGCTACACGCACGATCAGGAGGGCCTGGCCCATCCGTTCGGCGCCTACTTCAGCGAAGCGGTCATGATCCTGGATGCACGTGTTCGGAAGAAGGTGTTGCTTCGCGCCAAGTTCAACATGGGTGTGTACAACAGCAATGGACCGGACAGCCTGGGCTACAACTATGGAGGCAACATCCTGTTGTCGGACCGCGATCCACAGGAAGGTCCGGATGACCCCGTGGTGCGGCAGCTCAACTACCTGGACCTGAGCGCGAGCTATCTGTTCAATCAAATGAGCAATATGCAGTTCACCATCGGGTACTGGATGCGGGATCTGACACCTGCGCCCGACCAACTCAATACGGGGTACCTGTACGTGGCGTTCCGAATGGCCATCTTCAACCGTTACTACGACTTCTGAGGTGAAGGAACACGGCTATATCCTGCTTCTGGGAGCGTTCACCGCGTTCGTGGTGGTGCTGTTCACCATGCCGAGCCTGATCAAGGTCGCGCGCATGAAGCATTTGGTGGATGAACCTTCCGAACCGCGCAAGCTGCATCAACGGAGCGTGCCGACCATCGGAGGCATCATCATTTTCGCGGCCATCATCTTCTCCTATGCCCTGTGGTTCCCGGAGGCAGGTGCGATCGGGCGATACAGCCAGGGCTTTCGGACGCTGTACATGGCCATGGGTGGGGCATACAAGGATTTCAAGTTCGTCATCGCCATCATGGTGCTGTTGTTCTTCATCGGGGTGAAGGACGACATCATCGGCTTCTCGCCGGTGAAGAAATTGGTCGGTCACGTCATCGTCGGGTACATCATGGTCATCCTGGCGGACATCCGCATCGGATCCATGCATGGCATTTTCGGGATCTATGAACTGCCGCTAACCATGAGCTACGCGTTCAGCTTGTTCGTTTACGTGGTGCTGGTCAATGCGTTCAACCTGATCGATGGGGTGGATGGCCTTGCGGGCGGTATCGGCATGATCAGTGCCTTCGTGTACGGCTTGTGGTTGTTCATGGCCGGTGATGTGGCGCTTTCGCTCCTGGCCTTCGTACTGACGGGCGCCTTGGCGGGATTTCTGGTGTTCAATTTCCATCCGGCGCGGATCTTCATGGGAGACAGCGGTTCCCTGATCATCGGCGCCATCATATCCGTACTGGCCATGAAGGTGATCGACCACGACACCTCGCGCCTTCCGGACTACCTGCGCCAGATCCCGACCCCGGTCTTTGCCATGGCGGTGATCGCCTATCCCTTGGTGGACACGCTGCGGATATTCGTTCATCGCAGCATGCGCGGGGTCTCCCCGCTGGCTGCCGATCGCAATCACATCCACCATCGCCTGATCGCCATGGGCCTGGGACATCGGGGCACGACCCTGGTGCTGTACATGTATTCGGTCCTGGTGATCGCCTTGAGCCTGATCACGCGCAAGTGGCATCCCAACCTCGGTCTGATGGTATTGGGGAGCACGGCCTTTGTGCTGGCCATGTTACCCTTCGCCTTACCGCTGAAAAAGAACGAGGAATGAGCCGCCTACTGACCCTGATGGCGATCATGGTCATGGCCGAGCTGCCTGCTCAGCCTGGTCTCTTCCCCCTCAGCCGGCAGATGGAAGCGCCGTACACCGCGCTGATGCACCGATGGAAGAACACCGGTCATACGGCCATCCGTCCGTACCTGCGGGCTGACGTCGCTCCACTGGGGGACAGTTTGCTCCCCAGGGCCACCCTTCCATTCCTGGATCGATGGGCAGGGAACGACAGTTCACGGTTCCGTGGCGGACCCCTGCTGGACCTGCTCGGAGGAGTGACATCGGGGCGTACGACCGATGCGGCCTACCGTGCCGGCGCGGGCTTCTGGACCTCCTATGCCCTGCATCCGCAAGTGGAATTGTATGCGGATGGTCGGATTTGGAACGAGCGCTTCGCCGACCACCTGGACACCTTGGTGCAGGCCACAGGAGTGGCTCCCGGAGAGGGATACGCGTATGGCGACGGCCCCAACTACACGCATTACGACTGGAACGCACATGTGAGCTGGACAACGGCCAAGCACTTCAATATCACTGCAGGACGCGGAAGGAACTTCTTTGGTGAAGGACATCGTTCGTTGATGCTCTCGGACAATTCATACAGCTATCCCTACCTCCGCATCAGCACGACCGTTTGGCGCATCCGCTATGTGAACCTGTACACCTGGATGTGGGATATCCGAGGTGCAGCCGGCGACCCTGGCCGCTATGCACGGAAGAACTCCGCCATGCATTACCTCTCCTTCGATCTGAGCGATCGGATCAATTTCGGCCTGTTCGAGTCCGTTGTATGGGAGAACGCCGACCCCGATTACCCGCGAGGCTTCGACTTCAACTACTGGAACCCGGTCATCTTCCTGCGTCCGGTGGAGTTCGGGATCGGTTCTCCGGATAACGCCACGCTGGGTTTCGCCTTCAATGTGAAGTTCGGTCGGAGAGGGTTGTTCTATTCCCAGCTCGTTCTGGATGAGTTCCTGTTGCGCGAAGTACGTGACGGACGTGGCTGGTATGCGAACAAGCAAGGCTTCCAGCTAGGGGCGATCCTGCACGATCCGGTCGGAACGGAAGGGTTGGACCTGCGGGTGGAGATGAACTACGTGCGGCCCTTCATGTACACACACAGCGATACGCGCCAGAACCATGCGCACTTCGGCCAGCCCCTGGCGCATCCCTACGGTTCGAACTTCGTGGAGGGTCTTGCATCAGCAGATCTGCGCCGCGGACGCTGGACGTTCCGGGAACATTTCAGCTATGCGGTCATGGGGCAGGATACGGGGATGTACAGCTGGGGGAACAACATGTTCCGTCCCGAGAACGACCGTCCACCCAGGGATGCGGAAGGAAGAAAGGACAACTACGGCTACTTCATCGGTGTGCCGGTCGCGGCGCAGGTGATCTTCAACGAAGTGCGTGGCGGTTGGTGGATATCCCCTCGGGGAGGACTGCAGGTGGAGGCTTCGTACCTCTTTCAGGCCTGGATGCCTGGCGAAGGCGATGCGCGCACCTCGCATACGTTCCAGATCGGTCTGTCGGCCCGGCTTCGTGATCGCTACGCCGATCAACAGGTTCGTTATGTCCTGCCTTGAACGGGTCCACAAGGATTACTTTTGCGCCCGCTGATGTCCCGCTCCTCTTCGATCGCTGCCTCAGCCTCCTCCTTCTCCAAGGTGCGTGATGTATTGGCGCTGTTCAAACTGCGCCTGTCCGCATTGGTGGTGTTCAGTGCCGGCCTGGGCTTCATGATGGGCTCGCCCATAGGTAATGTCGATGCGTGGGGGTTGCTGCTGCTGGTCATTGCCGGCACCCTGGTCACAGGGGCGAGCAACGCCTTCAACCAGGTCGTCGAAGCAGACACGGACGCATTGATGCAGCGGACATCGGATCGGCCCATGGTGCGCCGCAGGCTGAAGGTCTGGGAAGCGGTAGCGCTGGCAGGGCTTGCAGGCGGTTCCGGCGTGTATATGTTATGGGCCGTGTTCGGGCCACTTACGGCCATCCTGGGTTTGTTGTCCCTGTTCATGTACGTGGCCCTGTATACCCCGCTGAAGCGGCATAGCGCCTGGTCGGTGTTCGTGGGGGCCTTTCCGGGGGCTTTCCCGCCGATGTTGGGCTATGTGGCCGCTACTGGTCAATTCGGTCTGGGCCCTGGGCTCTTGTTCGCCATGCAGTTCATGTGGCAGTTCCCACATTTCTGGGCCATTGCCTGGGTCTTGAACGACGATTACAACAAAGCTGGGCTGCGCATGCTCCCTTCCCGTGGAGGTCGTGATGGGCAAAGTGCCTTCCTGATCCTTTTGTACACCTTGTTCGTTATCCCGACAGGTATGCTTCCCTGGGTGTTCGGTCTTACGGGGATCTGGTCCATGATCGCAGCGGTGGCCGCCGGTGCGCTCATGTTGTGGCCGTCATTTCGCCTGTTGTTCAGGCAGGATGTGGCAAGTGCCAGGCAGCTCATGTTCGCCAGCTTCGTGTATCTGCCGGTGGTCCAGATCGCATACGTGTTGGATAGGACATGATGGAACAAGCCGCGCAAATTCCCTTGAGCGCCATGGCCGATGAAGCCGAGGAGCGCTCCCGCAACTTCCGGACGCGGAAGATGCTCACGTACCTGATCGTATTCGCCATCGTGATGTTCTTTGCCGGGCTCACGAGCGCTTATGTGGTGAGCATGAGCGGCGGTTACTGGGTGGACATTGCGCTGCCGGAGGCCTTTCTGTACAGTACCATCTTCATCCTGGTGAGCAGCGGTCTGGCCCAATTGGCTCTTTGGGATGTGCGAAAGGAGGGGGGGAAAGCCCCGCTGCTCCTGTTGGCCACCCTGTTCTTCGGAATGGCTTTCGCCTACTCCCAGATGAACGGCTGGAAGGCGCTGGTGGGTGGTGGTCAGTTCGTTGTCGGAAAGGTGCTGGACTTTACAGGGACCTATGGCGAGGATGTGTCCATTTCCAAGAATGGCATCCCGATCGTTTTGGAGGAGGGCAATTATTACCTGGAGAGCGATGCGATGCGCAGCAAACCGCTCAACGCTGAGCTGGCTGAGCAACAGAACGTGGCGAGCTCGTACCTGTACGTGCTTACGTTCGCCCATCTGGCCCATCTGGCCTTTGGCCTGTTGGCACTCCTGATAATGGTGGTTAGGAGCCGTCTGGGTCGCTACACGGCCAAGGTCCACGATGGGCTATGGGCTGGGGTCATCTACTGGCATTTCCTGGCCGGTCTGTGGGTCTATCTCCTTTTGTTCTTGACCTTTGTTCACTAACATTGCGGCCGTATCCAAGCACCCATGGCAGGCGAAGCGACCAAAGCATTGAGCAAAGACGTCCTTTGGGGCGGCGGACGCTCCCCGTTCAGCATCAGTTACGGGAAGATGATGATGTGGTTCTTCCTGGTCTCGGATGCGCTGACCTTCTCGGGCCTGCTGGTCGCCTATGGCTTCGTGCGCCATTCCACCACAGAGGCCTGGCCGATCGGCGAAGAGGTGTTCAGGGCACTGCCTTTCCTGCACGGCAGTTATCCGTTGATCTACGTGGCCCTGATGACGGCCATCCTGATCTTCAGTTCGGTGACCATGGTGCTTTCGGTGGAAGCAGGTCACCGGATGGACAAGAAGGGGGTGATCAAGTGGCTCTTCCTCACGGTCATCGGCGGGGCCTTTTTTGTGGGTTCCCAGGCTTGGGAATGGAGCCACTTCATCCATGGTGGAGGTGGCTACCTGATCGCACAGGACGGTGCGAAGTACTGGGTGCACAACGACACACACGACACGCATGATCCGATCAACGCTCCCGGGTTCCACCTGCAGAAGGCGGTTCCCGGGCATTACCTGTTCGGTGAGGAGCATGTCGAAGGTGCTGCCGCTGAGGCCATCTGGACCAACAAGGTGAACTATGTGGACGGTGCCAATATGGTTCGGAACGAATACGGCCCCCCTCAGTACGCCAATTTCTTCTTCTTCATTACCGGTTTCCATGGCTTCCACGTGTTCAGCGGGGTCATCATCAACCTGATCGTGCTGATCATGGCCATGCAGGGGGTGTTCCACCGCAGGGGCCATTACGAAATGGTGGAAAAAGCCGGGCTGTACTGGCACTTCGTGGACCTGGTCTGGGTCTTTGTCTTCACCTTCTTCTACCTCCTCTGATCCATGGAGCGCGATGACATCATTGAATACAGCCTGGACGCTCACCACAGCGAGGAGGTAGGGCGTCAGATCAGGCGGAAGATATGGCAGGTGACCTTATTGCTGGCCGTGGTCACGACCATCGAAGTGGCCCTGGGAGCCTACTGGAAGGAGTGGTTCCCGAACAGCTGGCAGGTGGTCAAGCTGGTCTATGTCGTTCTTACGCTGATCAAGGCTGGGTTCATTGTTGCGGTGTTCATGCACCTGGGTGATGAGCGTCGCAATATCCGAATGATCATTTTGCTGCCTTATGCGTTGTTCATCCTGTATCTGCTTTGGATCGCGATATGGGAATCGAACTACGTGCACAGGGCCTGGGAAATGTTCCTTTAGACGCCGATGAAGCCGGCCAGTAAGCGCGTCAAATTCGCCGTGCTGGGGGGCATTGCTGGTGGTATCATCCTGCTCTTTTTGCTGTTCTCACCGCTGCTTGGTCTGGTGAAGCACACCTACCGGACCCTTCCGTACTATGGTCCCAAGGAGGTCAACGGTCCAGGTGATACCACTTACTTCCAGGTACCTCCGTTCGAATTCACGGACCAGGATGGAGCCGTCCTGGGAGAAGAGCGGGTGAAAGGGAAGATCCTGGTGGTCGACTTCTTCTTTACGCGGTGCAGTACCATCTGCCCGCGGATGACCACCCAGCTGCAGCAGCTACAACTGCAATTGACGGACGAGGCCTTCGCGGATGTGCTGTTCCTGAGCCATACGGTGGATCCCGAGCACGACACAGTGGAGGTCCTGAAGGCCTATGCCGATCGCTATCAGGCCGATCCTTCGCGTTGGCAGTTCGTTACCGGCGCCAAGGAGGACATCTACCTGCAGGGCGCCGATGGCTACTTTCTGGCCGCTCGTGAGGATGTCATGGCCCCGGACGGCTTCCTGCACTCGGAGATGTTCGTCCTGGTAGATCGCGACCGGCACATCCGCGGCTATTACGACGGAACGAACAGCGCCGAGGTGGGCCGCCTGGTCACGGATCTGAAGATGCTGTTGAAGGAGGAGAAATTGAGGGACCGGGAAGCCATCCGCTCATGAGGAGCACAGGTAGCCTGCCCGCTTGGTCGGTGGCTCTGATCTCCTTGGTACTCTTGGGGGTCGTGGCACTGCTCTACCTGGGTCCGGAATGGTTCTCACTAAGCTTGGACAAGGGCTTTCTACCCCGTATCAATGCCTATGTGAACGGGTCCACGGCCTTGGTGCTGGTGGCCGCCTTTCTCGCCGTGCGGCGGGGGAACATCCCGAGACACAGGATGCTCATGCTCGTTGCCCTGGGTCTCAGTGTGCTCTTCCTGGTGATCTACGTGCTCCAGCATAGCAGCTTTCCGAGCACCTCCTACGCCGGGAACTGGCCAACCTTGTACTACTTCACCTTGATCAGCCACATCGTACTGGCGGCGGTCATCGTCCCCCTGGTGCTCATTACGCTTTCGCGGGCCCTTGCCCAGCGATTCGACAAGCACCGCCGGATCGCGCGGATCACCCTCCCGCTCTGGCTCTATGTCAGCGTGAGTGGAGTGGTGGTGTACGTGATGATCTCGCCGTTCTATTGAGCAGTCTCAAGCGATCCGGAACAAGGTCGAGGTCTCTATCGTTGTTTGCTCCACGCTGGTGGCTTCGCACTGTGCCACCGCTTCGAACGGCATGTAGTTGATGAATTCCTGGAGGCTGGTGAAGTACTCGGTCCCGTATTGCTGGCTACCCTTGTAAAAGACCTGGTTCACCAGGAGCCACTTGCCCTTGAAAACATCGCTCAGGACCGCATTAATGGCGTCCAGCTGAGGCAGGATGTACCAGATGAGCTCGGCAAAGAGCAGGCAATCCACTTCCTTGTAGCGGCGTAGATCATGCGCGATGTCAGCAACCTCGAAGCGCAGATGCGGGAACAACTTTTTCGCCTTTGCAATGGCTACGGATGAAATATCCACGCTGATCGGTACGATCCCGGTCTCGCGGTGGATGCGCTGGGCGTAGTAGCCCAGTCCGCAGCCGCACTCCAATACGGATCGCATTCCACGTGTCCGAAGGTGAACGATGCCAGCGGTGCGTGAGAACTGGTTGGGTTGTTCGGACTGCATCCACGGGTCCTCAAAGGCGGCGTACATGCCATCGAAATCTCCGATGAATCGGCCGTCCTTGATCACATGGTCATGGTAGCTCTTTCCTTGGGGCGTTTCCTGCTCCTTCATGCTTCAGATCGGCACAAGGTCTTCAACCATCACTTCCGATCGGCCCTGGCCCGATCCTCTTCCACCTGAGCAAACATCGTTCCCGCGCAGATTCAAACATGCTGGTCGATCAGCACAGGGTTCCCATCGGGATCGATCACGACAAAGCTGCCAGGTCCGCTGTCCCCACCGGCGACTTGCTGGACCTCGATGCCTTGCGCTTCCATGTGTCTTCTGATGTCACGCACGTCGGTGAACCGGTCCAGCGTGTTCGCGTCCTCGTCCCAACCAGGATTGAAGGTGAGGATACGCTCCTTGAACATGCCCTGGAACAGGCCGATCAATGCCCGACCGTTCTTCATGATCGCGTAGTGTTTTCCGTCGCCACCGAAGCGGCTGAAACCCAGCTTTTCATAGAAATCCATGGAGCGTCCCAGATCCTCCACCGGCAGACTGATGGAAAAAGCGCCCAAAGGCAACGTTGCTTGCTTATCGGCCATGCCCGAAGATAGGCTGGCCTTGTAGCGGGTCATGGCCGACGTACCTTTGCGGCATGCGTAGAGCGCTCCTTCTCGGTCTCGTGCTGGCGCTTAGCCTCCTTCCGGAGGTGGGTCAAGCCCAGGGCTGTGCCATGTGCAAGGCCACCGTGGAAAGCGCAGGAGATGCCAACGCCTTTGGTGGCTCCCAGGCGATCGGCCAAGGCCTGAACTCTGGGATCCTCTACCTGATGGCGGTGCCCTACGTACTGCTGTTCCTGCTCTTCCGGAAGCGCATCGTGGGCTTCTTCCGGGAGTTCGCAACGGCGAAAGGCTGATCCGAGGTGACCGTACAGGTGGACGTGGCCATTCAGG
>JAGQVN010000041.1 GCA_020437905.1 Flavobacteriales bacterium | reverse complement strand
GGACGTCGTCCGCCGCATCCGCGAACTGGCCCCCGAGCGGATCGTGTACGTGAGCTGCAACCCGGCCACCCAGGCCCGCGACCTGGCGCTGCTGAAGGACCTGTACACCGTGGACCACGTGCAGCCGGTGGACATGTTCCCCCACACCTACCATGTGGAGAACGTGGTGCGGTTGATCAAGCGGAACGGATGATCGACCTGGACCGCGACTTCTGGGAACAGCGCTACGCGGACGGCACCACCGGCTGGGACCTGGGCGCAGTGAGCCCGACCTTGCAGGCCTACTTCGACCAGCTGACCGACAAGGACCTCCGGATCCTGATCCCCGGTGGGGGACGGAGCTACGAAGCGGAACAGCTGCACAAGGCCGGCTTCCGGAATGTGTTCGTGATCGACCTTACGCCTGCACCCTTCGCGGACCTGCTGGCGCGGTGTCCGAACTTCCCGAAGGACCATCTGATCACCGGCGACTTCTTCGAGCATGGTGGTTGCTACGACCTGATCGTGGAGCAGACCTTCTTCTGCGCGCTGGACCCTGCGCTGCGGGAACGCTATGTGGAGCACATGCACCGGCTGCTCGCCCCGGGCGGCAGGCTTGTCGGCGTGCTCTTCGACGATCCGTTGAATGACGACCATCCGCCGTTCGGAGGGAACAAGGACGAGTACCTCGCGCTCTTCCGGCCGGTGTTCGGGGAAGTGCTGTTGGAACGCTGCCACAACTCCGTGCCCCCACGCGCTGGCCGTGAGCTCTGGTTGAAGGCAGTGAAGCGATGAGCGACCCCTACCGGCCGATCGACTGTTCGGTGTACGACCGCTACGAAGCGTGGGCAACCCTTCGGACCGAGGTCGTGATCACGCATGCTTCAGATGATGGTATTGAACGTTCCATCGTTGGCACCATCGTCGACCTTTTCATTCGCGAAAAGGAGGAATGGATGCGTTTGCAGGACGGGACGGAGATCCGCTTGGACCGCATTCGTGCCGCTGACATCGTGGCGGATGCATCTTCGCGCTGAAAATGCGAACTTCACGCCCCCACCCGGACCATGAAGATCGTTGCCGACAGCGTAGAGGAGTATTTGGAAGCCCTGCCTGAGGACCGTCGTGTTTGCATTCAGCACCTCCGTGACCTGATCAAGGGGATCTGGCCTCAAGCGGTCGAGGACCTTGCCGATGGCATGCCGACTTTCCACCTGCACGGACGACCTTTCTGCTCGGTAGGCAGCCAGAAGAACTTCATGGCCTTCTACCTGGTGCCGTATGATATGCTCGTGGCATTCCGCAAGGACTTGAAAGCCTATGACCACGGCCGATCATGCATCCGGTTCCGGCGGTTGGAGGTCTCGGACCTGCTGCTCTTCGAGAAGATCGTGAAGTACGCGGGCAGCCGGTTCTCTGAAAGCGAGCATTTCGGCCAGGGGAACGGTCGGTCGACGTGAGCATTGCGCTGCCCGGTTCGTGTACTTTCGTGGTCATGCTGCTGTCTTCCTTTCGGGTCATGCTGGCACTCTGGGGCCTTGTCGCCATCGGCACTGTGAGCGGCCAGGTACGGAAGGTGTTGTTCATCGGGAACAGCTATACCAATGCGAACGGCCTTCCGAACCTGTTCTCGGACCTGGCACTCTCGCTGGGTGACACCGTGGAGACCCTTGTTTCTGCCTTGGGCGGCTACACGCTTCAACAACACGCGGCGCACCAACCCACGTTGGACCTGATCGCATCGACCCAGGCGGATGTGGTGATCATCCAGGAGCAAAGCCAAAGGCCCGCTTTCCCGATCGCCCAGGTGCAGAACGAAGTATTCCCGTACGCGCAGCAACTCGTTGATGCCGTTCGTGCGGCGGACAGTTGTTCACAGATCGTGTTCTACATGACCTGGGGGCGTGAGAGCGGTGACCAACAGAACTGCGCGAACTGGCCACCGGTATGCAGCTATGAAGGGATGCAGGCACTTCTTCGCGAGCGTTACCTGCAGATGGCCTTGATGAACGGAGCCGCCGCCGCCCCGGTGGGTGCGGCCTGGGCACAGGTGCGCAGTTCACATCCTTCCATCGACCTGTACGCTCCTGACGGCAGCCACCCTTCGGCCTCGGGTTCCTACCTGGCGGCATGCACCTTCTACAGCACGATCTTTCGCCGCCCTTCCGTCGGGGCGCTGATCCCCGGAACGGTGGACCCGGCCAACGGCCTTGTATTGCAGGCGGTGTCCAGTGCACTGGTGTTGGACAGCATGGCTACGTGGAACATTGGATCCGGAGAACCCCAAGCCATTGTCAATTGGTCGGACATCGGGGCCAATACCATCTCCTTCCAGAACCTTTCGATGCATACCACCGAACATTTCTGGGACTTTGGTGACGGCAGCACCAGCACGGTCGCTTCACCTGACCACATGTTCCCGGGACCTTTTCCGTTCACGGTGACCTATTTGGCCAGCAATGCATGCGGTATCAGTGATACCCTGGTGCTTGATGTCTTCTTCGGGCCAGCATCGGTGCCTGAGCGATCGAACTCACCATCGAATTGGTGGGTCAGCGGTGATATGCTCCGAGGCCGCTCCGGACAAAGCGGACAGTTGGAGCTGTTCGATGCGCTCGGAAGAAAGGTGTTGAGCATAACCTACAGATCCCGTGAAGAATTCGTCATCCCATGGCCTTCCGCCTGGAAAGGGACCTTCCTCTGGCATTCCAGGAACGTGGATGGTGATCGGTCCAGCGGACGAATACTTGTACCATGAGCAAACCAAGTAAGGAGCCGGAGGAACTGCGCACTGTAGTGCTCGACCACGATCAGGTGGAGCGCAAACTGGAACGCATTGCCCACCAGCTCCACGAGGAGTTCCATGCTGAGACCCGCATAGCCATGGTGGGGATCAAAGAGCGCGGAGCACAGCTCGCCGAACGCCTGGAAGGGCTCCTGACCGGGATCTCTCCGATCCGGGTGCTTCGGCTGTCCCTTCAGTTGGACAAAGACGACCCTGCGCAGGGAACCATGCGCCTCTCTGCCGACGCTGAGGAACTTGATGGCCTTGTTGTGGTGCTCGTGGACGATGTGCTGATGAGCGGCAGGACCCTCATGCATGCCGCGGCATTCCTGATCCAACGACCTGTCAAGCGTCTTTGTACCGTGGTGTTGGTCGATCGCAGGCATCGCGCATTCCCGATCCGTGCTGATATTGTCGGGTTGACCCTCAGCACGACGATGCAAGAGCACATCAGCGTCAGACTTGGAAAAAGGGACGTGGTCTACTTGACCTGAGCGAGGATGGCCATGATCCGCTCTGTCACCACGGACGGATCGCCGCTGGCATCCACCTGGAACCGGGCGCTGGCATAGCCTGAAGCCCTCTCCTCCAACAGCTCCGCTACCCTGGCCTGTAGTGCCTCCCCGCTCAGTCCATGCAGAAGCGGCCGATCCAGGCCACTGCGCTGAACACGGCCGAGGAGCACGTCCAAGGGCACATGCAAATGGAACAGCGCACCCGAACGCTCCATCCAGGTGAGGTTATCGCCATGGAACGGAGTACCTCCACCTGTGGCGATGACCGAGCGAGGACCGTCGAGAACCTCGGCAAGTACCTTGGACTCGATCGTTCTGAACGCTTGTTCGCCCTGCTGCTGAAAGAACGGAAGCAAGGGGCCCACCATCGCTTCCACCTGCCGGTCCAGGTCCACGAACGGAATGCCCAAGACGGCAGCCAAACGTTTGCCCACCGTGCTCTTCCCAGCGCACATGGGACCGATCAGGATGATGTGGCCCGGAACGGGACCCATGCTGCTCACGACTGACAAGATCGGATCAAAGAAATGAGTTTCGGACCTTCGTCCGCTCAGTGCCCCTGTCATGGAATTGATCGAGGTCAAGGACCGTACCACAGAGAAGGAATGGATGCGTCTGCCCTGGCGCATTTATCAGAACGACCGGAATTGGATACCGCACCTCAAGCAGGATGTGGCCAAGGTGTTCGACCGTGAGAAGAACAAACGGCTCAAACAGGGCCAGGCCATTCGATGGCTGCTGAAGAAGGGTGGCGAGCCGATCGGGAGGGTCGCGGCATGGCTCGATCCCAGGGCACCACACAAGGGCCCTTTGAAGGCGGGTGGCATGGGCTTTTTTGAATGCATCAATGACCAAGGGTGTGCCTTCAGGTTGTTCGATGCGGCTCGCGACTGGCTCAGGGAGCGCGGCATGGAAGCCATGGATGGACCGATCAATATGGGCGAGAAGAACATGTTCTGGGGCTTGTTGATCAAGAATTTCGAGGACCCGCCCATCTACGGCGTGAACTACAATCCCCCGTACTATAAGGAATTGTTCGAAGCATACGGTTTCCAAGTCTACTACGAGCAGTTGTTCTTCAAGCGAAGCATGGAAGTGAAAGCGCAGCCGATCTTCTGGCGCAAGTACAAGCAACTGGAAGCTGACCCGGATTTCGAAGTGCGCAATGCGGTCGGCAAAAGCGTGGAGGAACTGGCGGATGATTTCCGCACGGTATACAACGCCGCCTGGGTCGATCATGAAGGGCATAAGCCCATGGAGAAGGCTGCCGCCTTGAAGGTCATCAAAGCCATGAAGCCCATCATGGACCCGCGCATCCTGATCTGGGTGGACCACAAAAAGGTTCCTGTGGCGTTCTACATCAGCATTCCTGAGCTGAACGAGATCTTCAAGCATGTGAACGGCGATCTGGACCTCTGGGGCAAGCTGAAGTTCCTATGGCACAAAAAGATCGGAACGGTAAAGACCATGACGGGGATAGTCTTCGGCGTGGCCAAGGAATTTCAGGGAAAAGGCCTCGAGGGGGCCATGATCGTACATGCGGAAAAGACCATCGTTGACCCGGGATTGTACCGCGATACGGTGCTCACTTGGATCGGTGATTTCAACCCGCGGATGATCAAGGTGTGTACCAATCTGGACGCGGTCAATTACCGGACCATGGCCACTTACAGGTATCAGTTCGACCGATCCAAGGAATTCGCGAGGCACCCGATCATCGAGAAGAAATAGGAGGCTTGTTCAATGAGAAAGGCTCATTACCTTTGCAGCCTCTTTTTCGCGCAAAGCGAGATCGATCCTGTAGCTCAGCTGGTAGAGCACAACACTTTTAATGTTGGGGTCCTGGGTTCGAGCCCCAGCGGGATCACAAGAAGCCCTTCCGCTGGAGGGGTTTCTTGCTTTGAGGGGCACTGCCCGATCGGGAAAGGCCACTTATCTTTGCCGCCCCTCGGTCAATGCAAGTCCGACAAGCTGCCCAGGTGGTGAAATTGGTAGACACGCTACTTTGAGGGGGTAGTGCTTTAACCGGCGTGCTGGTTCGAGTCCAGTCCTGGGCACGAAGTTACCAAAGAAGGCCCCGCAACTGCGGGGCCTTTTTGGTTCCTCTGTATCGCTGGCCAAGTCCCACTACATTCACATGTCATGGATGATCTTTTGAAAGACCTACGCGTCATTGAGACCGCTGCGATCCTTGCCGGTCCTGCCGTGGGCATGTTCTTCGCCGAGCTGGGTGCCCGGGTGACCAAGATCGAGAACAAACGGGCCGGAGGGGACCCCACCCGGCGCTGGAAGCTGCCTTCCGAGGACCCTGACAGCCGTGTAAGCGCTTACTTCAGCAGTGTGAACTGGGGCAAGGAGCACGTCCTGATGGACCTGCAGGACCCCGATGACCGGGGACGGTTCGATGCGCTGTTACGCACGGCGGATATCCTGATCACCAACCACTTGCAGGAGGACGCCAAGAAATTGGGTCTCGATCGCAAGCGCCTCCGGGAACTGAACCCTACGCTAATCTGCGGTCACATTGAAGGGTTTGCTCAACAACCGGAGCGACCGGCCTTTGACGCGGTCCTTCAGGCCGAGACCGGCTACATCAGCATGACCGGGACCGACCGGGAGCACCTGGCCAAGCTTCCGATCGCGGTCATCGATGTGCTCGCCGCCCACCAACTCAAGGAAGCCCTCCTGCTGGCCCTCCTTCAACGCTCCAGGACAAAGCAGGGCAGCTATGTCCGTGTAAGCCTGGAGGAAGCCGCCTTGACAGGACTCATCAACCAGGCCAGCAACCAACTGATGGCCGGACATACCGCCCGGCCCATGGGCACCCTGCATCCCAATATAGCTCCCTATGGAGAGCTCTTCACTTGTGCGGATGGTGGCCTGGTCATCCTCGCGGTGGGTACGGATCGTCAGTTCACTCGATTGTGCGCCGTACTTGGCTTGGACGAGGTCGCATCGGAAACCCGGTTCGCGACCAACTCGGCGAGGGTAAGGGAACGCGCTCCACTGGCGGATCTGCTGGCGACCAGGATCGCTTCGAAAGAGCGCGATCCACTGCTCAATGACCTTTTGCGTGCAGGGGTCCCGGCAGGTGCGGTCCGTAGTCTCGCCGAAGTGATGAGCAGCCCTGTGGCCCGTGCAATGACACTGGAACGTGCGATCGATGGACAAAAGACCCAACGGATCCGGGGTAACGCCTTCCAAATCGAGAAGCTATAGCAAGCACCGTTCGGCAAGGAAGGCAAGGCCTACTTCCCGGCAGCTGCCCGCCTTGCTGAACGCCCGATCGCTCGTTGCAACTCCTTCAATACAGCGCGACTCTCTTCTGCCGTGAGACCCTTCCCGAAAGCTTGCGTCCTTCCCAGATGTTCGAACTGCAGTCGCTCACCTCCGATCACCCAGAAACTTTCGTTCATCTGCCATTTCCAGGAAGCTTCATCGATATCCAACACGCGCAGGTCGTTCACGTTCTCCAGGAAATGATCTCGCGCAGTTCCAAAGCCCCAGATGCTGTCCTTGATGGTGAACACGCCATCCTTGATCCGCAGCAGCTCGAAGCCATACAGACGCCAAAGCAGCGCTCGGCCGATACGGATCTCGAAATAGAGCCAGAATGCCATGAACACGAGCAGGTACTGGCGGATCTCACCTGGAGGCATCCTGATCAACTCCCACATCATATAAGCGCCGCACAGTGTCCATGCCAGGGTCCATGTGACCAGCAGGGTCCTTGCAGCCGGTTTCAAACGGGCGGAAATGACCACCGAGGTGGCTCCTTCGGTCTCTTCCATGCTCACGCGATCGCTCAGGAACCTCATTGGTCCGAACGTAGCACGCGATCGTACAGTTCCTCGTAGCGTGGAAGGATCCTTTCCACGTCGAACTGCCGTGCCCGGGCAAATGCCCCTTCCCGATAACGCTCCAGGATCTCCGCATCGGAAAGGATCTCCAAGGCGTTCGAGGCCATCTTATCCACATCACCCAATCCACTGAGCGCCCCGCTTTTCCCATGCTCGACCACCTCGGGTGTACCGCCCGTATCATTGGTGACCACCGGGACCCGGCAGGCCATGGCTTCAAGCGCGGCCAGACCGAAGCGCTCACTCTCACTGGTAAGTACAAAGAGGTCGCAACTGGCCAGGATCTTCTCCGGTTCGGTCATCTTGCCCAGGAATACGATGTCCCCGCAAAGCTCGCCTGCCCGGCACAGGGTCTCGATCCGTTGGCGCTCCGGTCCATCGCCGATCAACAACAGTTTGGATGGAAGCTTCTCCCGCACCCTGCGGAACACCTCGACCACATCCCCTACCCGCTTCACCTTCCGGAAGTTGGAGATGTGCACCAACAGGTGCTCACCTTTAGCAGCATAGCGGCGCCGCAGTTCAGGATCGGCACGCGGATAATCCCGTGTACACACGAAGTTGGGGATGACCTCGATCTCCCGCTGTACCGGAAAATGAGCATAGGTATCGCGCTTCAAACTCTCCGATACGGCCGTCACCGCATTGCTGCGTTCGATACTGAAGGTGATGACCGGCTCGAAGCTCGGGTCCTTGCCGACCAGGGTGATGTCGGTACCATGCAGGGTCGTGATGAAAGGCAATCTGGCGCCTTGTGATGCCAGGATCTGCTGGGCCATCCATGCGGCGTTCGCATGTGGTATCGCGTAATGCACATGGAGCAGGTCCAGGCCTTCGTACTTGGCCACATCCACGATCTTGCTGCTGAGCACCAACTCGTACGGAGGGTAATCGAACAGGGGATAATCACTGACCCGGACCTCGTGATAGAACACCTTGTCCCGATGATCCCGGAGCCTCACAGGTCGATCATACGTGATGAAGTGTACGGTATGCCCCTTGTGTGCCAGGGCCATTCCCAGTTCAGTGGCAACCACTCCGCTTCCTCCGAAGGTCGGATAGCAAACGATCCCGATCCGCATGTCCAGTTCCACACGGCAGCTGATGCCGAGGTCGACAAAGATCGGTCTTCACCGCGCGTTGGCGTCCTGCTCCATGGCAAGTCGAAAACAATCGCAGCCCAGCGCCTCGTCCACGGTCCGGTTCAAGGTGCGCATTTCATCGCGCGATCGACGCTTTCCTTCCAAGCTCATCCAGACCATGACCAAAGGTCCCAGGGCGGAAGGGATCAGCAGCCAATATCCCCATGGGTCCTCGTTCACGGTCTGTTGGGAGACCCCCAGTGCGATGCCCACAACGGCAACGAAGGACCAGAACAGGTATCCGCCAGTGAACAACATCCAGATGTTGGGTGCGGGTCCGATGAGGCAGCGGACCAAGGTCCCTTCGGTTTCCTTTTCGAGGTGGATATCAAGCTGAGGTGTCCAGGCGTGCCGCAGCTTCTCCTCGAAACGGAGGGTGAGTTGCGACCTGGACCTCCTGCACAGCAGTCCATGACCACTGGTTCCCTGTACGTGGTCCTTGATCCTGCCCAACAGTTCCTGTTCGTTCATTGGGGAAACGAAGCGGAAGCGCGGCCTGAACTCCAAAACGCTCATATCATGCGTGTTCCAAGGACGGCAGGACCCGCTTGCATGATCATCACCACCTTTGTCATGCACTAAGCTACATGGCAAAGCTCTATATCCGCAACGCAAAAGCGCTGGTCGGGACGCATCCGTCCAGTGTTCGCTCGGTGGCAGGTGATCGCATGGCCGACCTACCGGTCCTGAACGACGCCTGGCTGTTGTGCGAGGATGGCAGGATCACGGCCCTGGGTCCAATGAGCAGTGGCCCTGACATTGACCCCTCTGCTGTTCAGACCATCGATGCTGCGGGAAGGTATGTGCTACCTGGCTGGTGCGATCCGCATACGCATACGGTCTTCGCCGCCTCCAGGGATGCCGAGTTCGTGGATCGGATAAACGGCTTGTCCTACCAGGAGATCGCCGCACGCGGCGGAGGCATCTTGAACAGTGCGGCCAAGCTCAGGGTGATGGATGAAGGGGAGCTGTTCGAGCGGTCCAGGCAGCGGGTGTTGGGCATGATCCGTCAAGGGACCACTGCGTTGGAGATAAAAAGTGGATATGGTCTTTCCGAGGAGAGCGAATTGAAAATGCTGCGCGTGATTCGGCGCTTGAAGGAGGACCTTCCCATCCGGATCAAGGCCACGCTCCTGGCAGCGCATGCCCTGCCCAAGGAATACGCTTCGGACCGACAAGCGTATCTGGACCTCATCATTAAGCGCATCATCCCGCGGGTCGTTGATGAAGGACTGGCTGACCACATCGATGTGTTCTGCGAGACGAACTATTTCACCGTGCATGAAATGTTGCGTCTGCTCGAAGCAGGCTCTGCCCTGGGGCTGGCAGGAAAGGTGCACGTGAACCAATTCACCAGCATCGGTGGTATTCCTGCCGCGGTGACAGCCGGTGCACTGAGCGTGGACCACTTGGAGGTGATGGAGGAGGAAGACTACACAGCGCTGTCTGGCGGGAGCACCATACCCACCCTGCTCCCCTCCTGCTCCTTCTTCCTCGGCATCCCCTACGCTCCTGCGCGGCGCCTGATCGCAAGCGGAGCGCCCGTGGCGCTGGCTACCGATCACAATCCAGGCAGCGCCCCGAGCGGGAACATGAACTTCGTCGTCAGCCTGGCATGCATCAAACTGCGCATGCTGCCGGAGGAAGCGATGAACGCGGCCACGCTCAATTCCGCCGCAGCCATGGCTCTCTCCGACGAAGTCGGCTCGCTGACCGTAGGGAAGCGCGCCGATCTGATCATCACCCGACCCATGCCATCCCTGGCCTACCTGCCGTATGCATTCGGCACGGTTCCCATCGAGCAGGTGATCGTGCATGGCCAGGTAATCGACCTGAATGATGTCTGAGGGACCACTTTCCGGCCCAGGATACGAGCTGCCGGCGGGCATGAGCTTCGCCAGAGGGATCAGCCTTTTCCTAGTGGTGCTGACGGTCTTCTTCCTGGTCCAGACCGCCGTGTTCGTCCGGTATTGTGTGGCAGGATCCGAAACACTTCGGGACCTGTCCTGGACGGAGGTCCTTCAAGACCCGATGCTTTATCAGGTCATGCAGGAAATGACGATGAACGGCGACGCCGTGTCCGCAGCATCGTTCTGGTCCGGCGCCGTCGGCCTGGTCGTGCTCCTCGTGCTCGTCGTACTCTGGCGTGGAACAGCTTGGAAGGAACTGCTTGGTATGAGGTTGCCTCGCCCCAAGGCGTTCCTGGTCTGGCTGGGTGTGTTCATGTTGCTCGCCCTGGCAGTGGAAGGACTGGCCTACCTCTCCCCCGCTTTCCGAACGGACTTCATGGGGCTCATCGTCGGCTCAGCTACGGATCGGTGGATGCTCTTCCTCGGGATCGGCATCATGCCCGCCCTGTTCGAGGAAGCACTGATCCGAGGGCTTTTGATGGGGTCCCTGCGCTTCATCACCCACGAACATCTGGTCGTGGCGGTCTCCGCAGGTGTGTTCGCGCTCATGCATCTGCAATACGCTCCGATGATCATGTTGCTGGTCCTTGCCATGGGCGTGGTACTGGGCTATGCGCGGACCCGAACCGCCTCCCTCTGGGTCCCGATCATTCTGCACATGCTGAACAATGTGCTCAGCCTTGCTTTCGCGGAAGCCTGAGCTTTCAGCCAATGCCGGGCGCTGAATAGTTTTGTCCGCTCAAGCAGCGAATGAGCATGAAGGACCGATTGATCGAGTGCGTACCGAATATCAGCGAAGGCAGGGACCGGTCGAAGATCGACGCGATCGCATCGGTGGTCAACACGGTGGAGGGTGTGAAGCTGCTGGATGTGGACCCGGGGAAGGCCACGAACCGGACGGTGATCACGTTCGTCGGGCCCCCTGAAGCCGTGGTGGAAGCCGCATTCCTGTTGATACAAAAGGCCCAGCAGCTCATCGACATGCGGAACCACAGTGGGGAGCATCCGCGCTTCGGGGCCACGGATGTGTGTCCGCTCGTACCGATAAGTGGTGTGACCATGGATGAGGTCGCGGAGCATGCAAGGATACTGGGCGAGCGTGTCGGCAGGGAGCTTGGGATACCGGTCTACCACTATGAACACGCTGCCGGCGAGGAAAAGCGGCGGAACCTGGCCAACGTACGCAGCGGTGAATATGAAGGCCTCGCCATGAAGCTCACGGATCCGGCTTGGAAACCGGACCATGGTTCGGCCGCATTCAATGATAGCGTGGCCCGCAGCGGTGCCATAGCGATCGGGGCGAGGAACTTCCTGGTCGCTTACAATGTGAACCTGAACACCACGAGCACCCGACGTGCGAACGCCATTGCTTTCGACATCCGGGAAGCGGGACGCGTGCAGCGCGAAGGGGACCCGCTCACAGGCAAGGTGGTGACCGATGCCAACGGAGATCCGGTGAAGGTCCCGGGTAAGCTCAAAGCCGTGAAAGGTATCGGCTGGTACATTGAGGAGTACGGCATCGCACAGTTGTCCTTGAACTTGACGGACATCACCGTGACCCCCGTGCATGTGGCTTTCGAGGAGGCGTGTAACAGCGCCCACGAACGAGGTATCCGGGTCACCGGGAGTGAACTGGTGGGGTTGGTCCCCAAACAAGCCTTGTTGGACGCCGCCGACCACTTCCTGCGCAAGCAGCAGCGATCATTGGGGATATCCGAGCAGGAAAAGATCAAGATCGCAGTAAAGAGCTTGGGACTGGATGATCTGGCCCCTTTCGACCCGGAAAAGAAGGTGATCGAATACATGCTGCGGGATCTGGAACATGAGCGCCTGGTCCGAATGGACCTGAAGGCGTTCAGTGAGGAAACGGCCAGCGAAAGCCCGGCACCTGGAGGAGGATCGGTGGCGGCGTACGTGGGCGCCTTGGGAGTTGCTCTGGGAACCATGGTCGCCAATCTTAGCGCGCACAAGCGGGGATGGGATGAACGTTGGGAGGAGTTCAGCGACCACGCCGTGAAGGGAGAACGGCTCCGCCAGGAACTGTTGCATCTCGTTGATGAGGATACCCGCTCGTTCGATCGGATCCTGCAGGCGTTCCAAATGCCCAAGGGAACGCACGAGGAAGAGACCGCCCGGAAGAACGCCATTGTGGAAGCAACGAAAGGAGCGGTGCTGATACCCTTGAGGACCATGCGGCTCTGTCTGGAGAGCATGGAACTGATGGAGGAAATGGCATCGAAGGGCCTGAAGGCCTCTGTCAGTGATGCCGGGGTCGGGGCCATGTGCGCGCGAACGGGTGTACTGGGTGCATACCTGAACGTACGCATCAACTGCGCTGGCCTGGACGAAGAGGCTTGGACCACGGAGGTGCTGAAGGAGGCGGAGCACATCCGCAGGGCGGCCATCGAAAGAGAGGCCGAAGTGCTCAAGGCGACCCTGGAAAAGATCTGAACGGAGCACAACTCCTTCGGCTGGCCGGCGTATACGGTAAGGATAGCTGCATCTTTACACAGTGGCCGCCAGGAGGATCGAACAAGTTTGGCGCAGGACGATCTACTTCTTCCCGCTTCAGCTCCTTGTGCTCCACCTCAAGAAGAACCACTTCCTGCTCCTGTTCTGGTTGGTACTGTGGGGATATACGGCCGGCGAGCTCGGTGTGAAGTATGGCATTCCCTATGTATTCCTGTACCCGGAATACATGGGTTCCGTCAGCTTCTGGTCTTACCTGCTCACTGGCTTTGCGTTGGGCGGTTTCATCACTGCTTTCAACCTGTACAGCTACACCATCCATGCCTATCGCTTTCCGTTCATTGCAACGCTCAGCCGCCCCTTCCTGAAGTTCAATCTGAACAACGCACTGATCCCAATGCTGTTCACGGTGGGCTACCTGTACTACTCTGCGCGCCTGCAGTTGACCAAGGAACTGGTGCCCATGGGAGATGTGATACTCCATCTGTTCGGCTTCGTGGCCGGTATCCTGCTGTTTCAGCTGATCAGTCTGCTCTACTTCACACGGACGAATACGGACATTACGAAGATGCTCGGTCGAACGGCGGAAGAGTATCAGCCCGAAGGACCGAAGGCCGATCTGTTCGGCCCGGACATGCCCATTCCACGGGTGCGCTCACAGCAGCGAAAAGCCACGCGCTGGTTGCGCAAGGAGCAAAGGACCAACAAGTGGCATGTGGAGACCTACCTGGTCCCACCTTTCCGCATCGCGCTGGCGCGCAGCAGCAAGCACTATGATCGGGTCCTGCTGCGGAGCGTGCTATGGCAGAACCATATCAACGGTTCCATTTTCGAGGTGATCGTGGTCGTAAGCTTTATTGCCCTCGGGGCTTTCAGCGGACATCCCCTGTTCCAGATCCCCACCGGGGCCAGTGCCTTCCTGCTCTTCACCATGCTGTTGATGATCATGAGCGCGCTCTACAGCTGGTTCAAAGGATGGACCCTGAGCGTTACCCTGGGCGTTGTCCTTGGTCTGAACTACCTGAGCACGCACACCAATGCCTTCATGTACGACTCGCAGGCGTTCGGCATGGACAACAGCGCCGCTCCTGCGGCCTATGACCGGACTTCCCTGTACCGCATGGTAACGGACACGAGTGCCATCGCCTCGGACCGTGCGGCCATGGAAAGGGTGCTGGACCGCTGGCACATGCGAAACTCCTCGATCGCTGGAGACAGCCGACCACCATTGGTGATCGTAAGCACGAGCGGTGGTGGATTGCGAGCCATGCTCTGGACATACAGGTGCCTTCAATTCGCCGATAGCTTGGTCGATGGCAGGCTGATGGACCGCACCGCCCTCTTGACCGGTTCCTCCGGTGGTGCGATCGGCGCCGCCTATTTCAGGCAGTTGCATCTCAATGGTCTGAGAACAGGGGATCGAACCACGGGTGATCCGGTGCATTTGGAACGCATGTCCAAGGACATGCTGAACTCGGTGGCATTCACTTTCGTGACCAACGACATGTTCATTCGCTACCAACAGGTCACGGACGGCAAGTATTTCTACACCCGTGATAGGGGGACCGTGTTCGAGGAGATCCTGAACCAGAACACGGACAGTGTCCTTGACCTGCGCCTCGCCGATCTGCGGGGTCCTGAGGAACGGTCAGAGATCCCTTTCCTCATCGTGGCGCCCACCAGCATCAATGATGGTCGTCGCTTGCTCATCAGTGCGCTGCCGGCCGCCCATTTGTGCTCCACCCTGCCCCTGCCAGGTACGGAGCACCTGCCGGAACCGGAGAGCATGGAATTCCTGAGGATGTTCAAGGACCAGGGTGCCGAGGACCTCAAGCTCACGAGCGCGCTTCGGATGGGCGCCACTTTCCCGTACATCACGCCGGTCGTCACACTGCCCTCCAGACCGCGTATGCGCGTCATGGACGCCGGGATACGGGATAATTACGGGTTCCGCACAATGGCCTCCTTCCTCTTGGAACACCGTGCTTGGATCGCTGAGCATACCAGCCGTGTGATCATCCTTCAGATGCGTGACAAACAAAAGGACCTGGAGGTACCCAAGGTCAGTTCATCCTTGTTGGGGCGACTGTTCGACCCCGCGAGCAACGTCTACGGCAATTTCCTGAAGCTCCAGGACCAGGACTATGACCTCGCATTCCAGCAGGTGAGCGCATGGACCGACGTACCGCTCGAAGTGATCGACCTGCAATTGCGGCACGATGCGGAGGATGAGATCTCCTTGAGCTGGCACCTGACCGCTGTGGAGAAGCGTCAGGTGCTTTCCACGATATCCAGCGCCGAGAACCAACGGTCTTTCGCCCGGCTCGTGGAACTCTTGGAAGGCGCTACGCACGGGCCTTTGGCCAATGGAAGCGCATCAGTTCCGGAAGCGGGTCCCTGATCACCCTGCCCAGCGCAAGTCCCTTTCGCGACAAGGCCTGCTCGAGCGGTACCTGGAATGCCCATGCAATGGAGCCAGCGGCATGCATCACCCCCCCCCGACCGAAGCGCGCGGCGAGGATCTCGCTCAGTGCCTCGAAGTGTTCCTGGAGGACCTGTTCGATATAGGGATGGGTCCGAATGGCATGCGCACGGACCAGGGGCGAAGCGAGGGAGGCTGCTGCCTTGCCCGTTGCCTGGAAGGAGCTCAGAAGCGCACCCAGATCGGGTCCTTCTGCACCAAAGAGATGTTCCCGAACAGGGTCAGGCATACGACCCCTGAACGCATCCCGATGCAAGCGCCTGCCGATATCCGCGCCGCTGCCTTCATCGCCCAATACCCACCCCAGAGAAGGCAGGGTCCACTCCAGATCCCCATCCTTCATCCAACCAGCGCTCATGCCGGTCCCCAATACCAACACGGCACCGCTTCCATGGGCATGCAAGGCCCGGCCCACCCCGAGCAGGTCCGATCGGATGCTCATCCGTGCGTGAGGCATTACCGCTGCCAGTGCTTCTCCCAGTAGCTGCGCGCGTTCCGGTGTCCCACAGCCCGCTCCATACGCGATCAGCTCGCTCACTGTGTTCACCTCGGGGACACCCCCGATCAACCGGTCAAGCAGCTCACCTGGTGGTCCGTGCGTGATGTTCCCACCAGGCCAGGCCCCTTGGTCGGTAAGCACCTGGACCTCGTTCCCATCCATCAAGGCCCAGCGCGAAGAGGAACCTCCGATATCGGCCAGCAATCTTCTGTCCGACATCAGCCTAGTTGGGCTTTCGCTCAGCGCTGGGGTCCATTGAACAGGAACTTGTTCGGGGAGGACAGTCCGTGCTTCACTGCGTACATGACCAACGCCGCCGTGTTATTGACCCCCAACTTCTGCATGATGTTCTTGCGGTGGGTGGTCACGGTATGCGCGCTCAGGTTCAATTGATCGGCGATGCGCGTGTAGGAAAGACCATCAGCGATCAGTGCGATCACCTCGTACTCTCGCTCGGTAAGCGTCACAGGAGCACAGCTGAGCTCCGCATCCGTGACCTTCATGGGATCGATGGCCGCGCGTTCGATGGCCTCCAACACTTTTCCGCAGAAGAACCGCTCACCATCAGCCGTGGCAAGCACGGAAGAAACGATCTCCTCCGCGTCACAATCCTTTCGGATGTATCCTGAAACGCCGCTGCGCAGGGCATTGAGAAGTGCGATGGGTGTCGGTTCATGGGTGATGCTCACAAACCGCGTGCAACGCGATAACTGGATCCCGTCCCGAATGTGCTCGGCGCCGAAACCCAGTGCCGTGTGATCGAGCAGGACCACATCGGGTCGCTCAAGCGAGAGCAGTTCCATCAATCGCACGCCATCTCTGGCCTCCCCCACCAGTTGCACACGTGGTACGTCTGTGAACAGCTGGCGCAGTCCGATGATCGCCAGGTCCGCATGGTCAGCAAGTACTGTACGTATCCTCATCGCTTATTTAGGATCGTTCTAAAGATGGCCAAAGCTATCGATCCATGCCACCATCGGCGAGCCCAGTTTTACACGATCGGCAGGGTGATCCCTTCCTCGGCGGCCTGCGCGTGTGGAAAAACCGTCCGAGCCTCCGCGACCAGTGCGTCCACATCCTTGTATCGGGACGAAAAATGCCCCAGCAGGAGTCTTCCCACGTTCGCGTCGCGGGCGATCATACCGGCCTGTCTGGCAGTGGAATGCATGGTCTCCTTGGCACGCCCGGACATCTGCTCCGTGAAGGTAGCTTCATGATAGAGCAGGTCGACCCCGAGCAGGTGTTCAATGAGCTCCGGTGCGTAGGCCGTATCCGAGCAGTATGCAAAGGACCTCGGTACCATCGGATCCGTGGTCAGTTCCTCGTTGGGCAAGGAACTCCCATCAGGAAGCGCCAGATCGGCACCCTCCTTGACCGCCTGGCGCATGAAATGGGGGATCAGGTGCACCTTTTCCTTTCTGAGGTTCCTTGGCAAGGGAGCCTCCTTGAAGATGAAACCCACGCATGGGATGCGGTGGACCAAAGCGAGGGACGTTACCCTCACGAACCGATCGGACCAGACCTCCTGGCCCGACCCCTCCGGCAGGACATGGACCTTCAGGGGAAAACGCAAATAGGTCCTGGATGCCTGCAACTGGATATCGATAATGGACCCGATGCCTTCGGGAGCGTGTACATGCAGGACCCTCGTGCGACCCATCAAATGCATGGTACTGATCAAACCGACCAGTCCGAGGTAGTGATCACCGTGCAGATGACTGATGAACACATGTCCGATGCGCATGAAGTTGACCCCGATCCGACGCAGGCGTTCCTGTGTCCCTTCCCCACAATCGATCAGGTACAGCTCCTCGCTGGCGTTCAGCAGTTGGGCCGAAGGATGACGCCCACGGGCTGGTAATGCGGCACCCGTACCCAAAGGTGTGATCTC
>JAGQVN010000040.1 GCA_020437905.1 Flavobacteriales bacterium | reverse complement strand
TTGATCTCCTGTGCAGCGCGTACAGCCGGGGTCAGGGCCTCTTGAAGTCGCCGAACCTGGGCCTCCACGCGTTGCCTATTGGCCTCCTGTTCCTCCGGGGTTGGTTCGGGTTCGGGCAACACGAACAAGGGCGGTCGGTAGTGTTCGCGCTGAACACCTCCCCTCCTGCTTGGTCCGGTCAACGCAAGGATCCTGGTCATCTCCATCAGGCGATCGGTGGTTCTTTGCCCGTACCTCTCTTCCATGAGGTCGGTCTTGATGATGTTCGTGGTGAAGTGGGTGCGGATCCCACGATGCTTGAACAGGTTGTAACGGTGCCCGATGATCTCAGCGATCACATCCGTCTCCTTGCCGAAATGCTGGCCCAAGCGTTCCTCGCCGAGGTCGTCAATGCACAAGTCCCGGTCCAGCTTTCCCCACTTCAGAATGACCTTATCCCCGCCGTTCTCCCGGT
Source organism: Flavobacteriales bacterium (assembly GCA_020437905.1). Lineage (GTDB taxonomy): Bacteria > Bacteroidota > Bacteroidia > Flavobacteriales_F > PHOS-HE28 > PHOS-HE28. The sequence goes on along the minus strand of JAGQVN010000040.1, from coordinate 1,399 downwards.
CGTCACGGCTGGAGCGGTTGAAGTGGGACACGATCTCGGTGGCGCTCACAATTTGGAACCCATCTGTGCAGGCCCGTGACAGCGCCCGCATGATGTCGGTCTTACCCGTGCCCACCGGACCGGCCAACCCTATCCCGCAACTGTGTACCAGGGTCTCACAGGGGGCGTCCACCATCCAGTGTGCCAGTTCCGAAAGAACGGGTCGGTTGTGCTCATCCAGCTTGAAGGTGGTCTCCCCGTTCTGGTCCAATGGGTAGCCCTGCTTGAGGTGCGCCCACAGGGTGTTCCGTGCTGCTCTGAGGATGTCGTTCATGGCTTCAGTAGCTTTTGGTTCAACGATGCACGTACCACAGGATGAACGGCATTGCAGCCACAAATAGAGCCGTCAGGATGATAACAGATATCGGCGTGAGCGGCGCGTAGTTGCCGTCCGCAGTCGGGTGGTTAAGCGGAGTTCGTGTGATCCACTTGACAATCATTCTCAGTTCCGATAAAGCAGCGTCCTTCATGGCTTCAGTAGCTCTGGATGCTCGTAGATATTGCCGATCACCTCTTCCATCCCGGTGAAGGAGTATCCGCCCATCAGGTCGCTCAGGTACCAGCCGGGCGCGCTGCCGAGGTTCTCGTTGGGTATGTCGGTCCAGATGACCTCGTGCGGGCAGCGATTGCTGCTGCTGCACCGCACGATATCGCCCTCATAGATCTCCTTCCCGCGCTTGTCGTACAGGCCGGTGAATTGGCACAGCACACCACCATCCAAAGTAAATTCCTCGGTCTCATGCTTGCTTTTTCTGACCAAGACCTCCGTCTCCGGGCCATCAAGCCAGTAAATGCTCAGCACCATATATGGCGCAGCATATTGCGGGCCATTCTTGGTCCAGTGATACCGAAACTTGATCTCTCTGTTCATATCCGTTTGTTGGCGTTTGTAAGCGTTTGTTGGGCGGCGGTGTTGTTTAGCCCGTAGTTATGTGGCAGCGAGAACAACACCTCGGAGCACACCAATGGCCTTGTCAGACAGTTCTCGCGTCAGCCCCTTGGAACTATGGCAGCGGACGAACCTTGGGCCTTGCTCCAGCAGCATATCTGTATCGTCATCAAGGATTACGTACTGGTACTCCACTCCAAGGGTGCGCCGGGTGAAGGTGCCATTAGCTCCGGGTACATACAGGCCATTGCCTCCGCTGTGAATGTTATGGTCTATCCATTGCTTGATCTCCACACCGCGAGGGATGGACATGGCCACGCCCTTTTGGATGTAGTTGTAGCCACGAATAGTGATGCCTGTGATGCGGTCAATTACGTCGATGCCAAGGCCCTCGTCCTGCAAGTACTGCTTGGTGGCCTCGACCGTTTCCTTTCGCCACGAACTACTCACCACGATTTCCGCGCTCGGATG
>JAGQVN010000039.1 GCA_020437905.1 Flavobacteriales bacterium | reverse complement strand
GGTCTTTTTGATGGGCGGCATGGTGAACAAGCTGAGCAGTACCGCGCTGCTGGGCATCTACCTGCTCTATTCAGCCATCACCGGCATCAGCCTGTCCTACATATTCCTCATTTACACGACCAGCTCCATCGCAACGGTCTTCTTTCTGTCGGCGGTGGTATTCGGCTTGATGGCCGTGGCCGGCTACACCACCAGGACCGACCTGACCAAGCTGGGCAGCATCCTGTTCATCGGGCTCATCGGGATCATCATCGCCTCCTTGGTGAACATGTTCCTGGGAAGCGGTACCATGGACTACATCATCAGCATCCTGGGCGTCATCATCTTCACCGGGCTAACAGCCTACGATGTGCAGAAGTTGAAGCGCATGGGCGAAGTGGTGGCCACCGGCAGCGAAACCGCTCAGAAAATGGCATTGATGGGCGCGCTGAGCCTGTACCTCGATTTCATCAACCTCTTCATCATGCTCCTTCGCCTGTTCGGAAGAAGGGACTGAGGGGATTCCATTTCACAAGGCCCGGATCGTCCCTGGACGCTCCGGGCCTCGTACTTTCGACCCGAACCAAGTACCCGGAAACCGCCACGCATGACCGCCTATGTATTCCCTGGACAAGGCAGCCAATTCCCCGGCATGGGGAAGGACCTGTATGATGCGGACGCCAACGCACGGGTGTTCTTCGAACATGCCAACGACGTCCTTGGGTTCCGGCTCACCGACGTGATGTTCACCGGAAGCGAGGAGGACCTGAAGCGGACCAATGTGACCCAGCCCGCCATCTTCCTGCACAGTGTGGTGAAGGCCAAGGTGATGGGTGATCTGTTCGCTCCTTCCATGGTGGCGGGCCATTCCCTGGGTGAGTTCAGTGCCCTGGTGGCCAGCGGTGCCATGGAGTTCGCCGATGGCCTGAAGCTGGTGGCCGCCCGAGCCAACGCCATGCAAAAGGCCTGCGAACAGGAACCAGGGACCATGGCCGCCATCATCGGGATGGAGGATGCCACGGTCGAAACGATCTGCCACGGCATCGAAGGTGTTGTTCCGGCGAACTACAACTGCCCCGGTCAGCTGGTGATCAGTGGCACCGTAGCGGGTGTGAACGCAGCCTGCGAGGCACTGAAAGCAGCCGGTGCGCGCCGTGCCTTGGTGCTGCCGGTGGGCGGAGCCTTCCACAGCCAGTTGATGGAACCGGCCCGAGCTGAGCTGGCCACGGCCATCGAGCATACCCCGATCATCGATCCCCGCTGCCCGATCTACCAGAACGTGGACGGTCGTCCGCATACCGATCCGGCCCGCATCAAGGCCAATTTGATCGCGCAGCTCACCGCTCCGGTGCGCTGGACCCAGATCATGCAGGCCATGCTCGCCGATGGTGCGAAGAAGGTGGTGGAGGTGGGCCCGGGGAACGTGCTCCAGGGGCTGTTCAAAAAGGTGGACAAGGAACTGGAGACCGCGGCCGCCTGACGATTCAAAGGCTCGCGTTGATCAACTTGCCGCTTTCCAGCAACTTGTGCAGGTAGGGCTCGGTCGCTGAGGCACGCAGGGCTTGGATATGGCCCATGTTGTGGCAATCACTGCCCATCAGCTCGTACCAACCCAGGTCGATCAACTTCTCCGCCGCGCGCTTGACCCCTGCCCCGTATGCGCCGCAAAGTGCCACGGTGTTCAATTGGAACAACACCCCACGGTCCTTCAAGCGCTCGTATTTGCTCAGGTCCTGGTGCCAGAACCCGTAGCGCTCCGGATGCGCCAGGACCGGTGTATATCCTTCGGTCTGCATGTGGAAGACCACGTTCAGCAGGACCGCCGGTTCACTGATGAAGGGCAGTTCGAACAGCAGCATGTCCTTCCCGAAGGTGAGCACGTCGCGCTTGGCGATACGTTCCTCCAGCATGTGGTCCAGGTAATACTCTGCTGCGGCATCCACCTGGATCGCCAGTCCCTGGCGGGTCACCTCTGTGCGTAGTTCTTCCAGCTTGGAAAGGATCAGCTCCGAACCGTTCCGAAAGCCATCGGCCATGCTGTGCGGTGTCGTGATCACCTTGCTGTAGCCCAGTTCGATCATGGCCTTCAGCAGGTCGATGCTCGCTTCCAGGTCCGGTGCACCATCGCCGATGCCATGGATCAGCCAGTCGCGATCCACCTTCAGCACGCGGGCGACCTCGGCCAGCCGG
>JAGQVN010000038.1 GCA_020437905.1 Flavobacteriales bacterium | reverse complement strand
TCAGGGCCACGAACAATATGGATACCATGCCTATCACGCTCAAGGTCGCGATCGATCGCAGGGCGGGATGCTCTGCGAAAAGCAGGACGCCCGTGCCAATGATGGTCGACAGCGCGGACAGCACCACCGCAGCGCGCACCGCGGGAAGATGGTCCCGACCATCACGGTACCGTCCAAGGATACCCGAGGTGGTAAAGATGCAGTAGTCGTCACCCAGCCCGAAGATGAACGTACAGATGACGATATTGACCATGTTGAACGGGATCCCGAAGAGGCCGCATATCCCCAATATCCAAAGCCAGCTCAGGATCATGGGCATGAACGTGATCGCGGCGAGCTCGATACGGCCATAGGTGACCCAGAGCACAAGGAACACCAGCATGGATGTGATCCAAAGGATCCTCTGCAGATCGTCCTGCACCAGACCTACGATCAGTTCGGCCAGCGCTCCGCGATGCAGGAGCTCCACCTCCGATCCATTGGATAGCACACCCTTGATCTCTGCGACTTGGACCGGAGTTGCCCGGGCCATTGCTGCCCAGCGAGTTGTTGCTCCGAGATCCACCACCAGGCCCGGGAAGAATGCGTTCAACAGGTGGTCACGTTCCTCAGGCGGAACGCTCTCCGGGGCCGATCTCAAGGAAGAAAGGAACGACCCGAACGCATCCTCCCGGAAACCGTGCCGAACGGAGGACTCCTTCAACCAGACCGTAAGGCTATCCCACACTCTCTCACGTCCAAGCTCATCGATCAACTCGGACCTGTGGTGCAGCTCCACTTCCGATGGGAACAGGTCTGTTGGAGCGAAGAGGGAGTTCCCATCCAATGCCCCGGAGCCACGCAACATGGAGATCGCAGCGCTCAAATGCTCCTGGGCATCATCCCCCTCGGCGATCAGGAAAAGCGTTTCCAGGTCCTCCTCAGTCCCCACGATCCCGTTGCGCAGGTCCCTTACCTGCGGAGGCATGTAGCTCAAGGCCTCCGGGTCCGAGTTGAATTCCACATCCTTGATGAAGGGCAGAAGCACCGCGGTTATGCCAAGGACCGCCCAAGGGGCCCGTCGGGACCAGATCGTGAACGGTCCCGAGCCGGTCCGAGGAGCAACTCTACGTGGGCCGTTCATGCTCCCGGGATCGCCAACAAAATGAGGCAGCACCAGAAGAACGGTCAAGGCCGACGACCCCAGCATCAACGCGGCCAAGGTCCCCAGGTCCTGCAAGAGCACTGAATCCAGGAGCCGAAGGCCCAGGAACGCCAGCACCGTGGTCCCTGCCCCCAGCAGGAGCGGAGATGAGACATCCTTAAGGGTCGCGGCCACATCCCTTGTGTGGCGCAGATGCGTGAAGAAATGAAAGGCGTAGTCCAGGGAAATGCCGAGGAGGGCCGCTGCAATACCCAAGGCAATGGCGGACAGCGACGGATCGGCCCATGCCAGGATCGACATGGCTGTGAGCAATCCGACGATAGGTACGGCCAGGAAAAGGATGGGAAGGCTCCAACGGCGATAATACCAGATCAGGATGATGAGTATCAAGGAAGCTGCGGCAAGCACCGTCCAACGAACATCCGCTGTGATCCGGTCCTGGTTCTCCCTGGCGATCACTTGTGGACCGAAATAGGAAATGGCGATCCCGTCATCCGGTCCCGAACGTGCCTTCTCGACCAATCCATCATAGAACCGTTGCAGCTCGGGGTCATCTCCCGAAACCGCTGGCTCCAGGAAGACCAGGTAGCTTTCATCGTTGCGAAGTCGGAACAGCCCATCCTGTTGGGTCACGCCTGCGAGGTCGGAAGCTCGAGCCGCCCGTTCCAAGGTGACAGCAAGCAACCCAAGTGGATCCGCCTGGATGAAGGGTGCCCTCGCCCAGCCTTCCGGGCCTGCGAGCGTCGTTCTGTGGGCCTTTATCCGCCTATCGACATCGTCCTTTCGCCAGGTGCGAAGGGCCGCCAGGGAAGCTTCGTCGCATACATGGAGGGTCCTTGAAAGCATATAGGAAATGACCCGTTCCAGGTCCTCCAGATCGGGTCCTGTGGATATTCGATCGAACAGATCTCCATGGAACGTGCGAACGGAGTCCGCGAATACCCTGGCAGCCTCTTTCGACCTTCCTGTGCTGTCAGGAAGAACACTGCGGAATGCCACCACGGTGCGCCGCGAAGCCGCTGAGCTGGCAAGCACGTCGCGATATGCTTCAACGGTGCGCGCCTCAGGGAGTGCCTGGAACACGTCCTCCTCCAGTTCGATGCGGGGCAGGGAGATGCTCACGAAGCCGACCCAGGCCACCATGAGCGACACCCAGGCCCATCGATGCCCGCGGGTCCTTCGATACAGCGTTGCGATCAGATCACCCATATCCGCACGACTTCCTGACCGCGCTGGGCGAAAATAGATGGCCGACCTAACTTTGCGTTCCTTTTCCCGTCCATTTGCAGACCAAGAGCGTGAAGAAAAAGCAGGTCGCTGTGCGCGACATGGACCTGGACCAGTTCGTCCGCATGGTCCGAGGTGAGGAGATCTTCGTTCCCGACGATGCCGACCTGCGGGCAGCAGAACGGGCGTTCTCCTTCTTGAAGGAATTCGCCAAGGACAAGGTCATTTACGGCATCAATACCGGCTTCGGCCCATTGGCCCAGTATCACATTTCAGAATCCGAAGCAGACCGCCTGCAATACAACCTGGTGCGCAGTCACGCATCCGGGCTCGGGGCACCTCTCCCGGATATCACAGTTCGGGCAATGATGTTGTCCCGCGCAATGACCTTCCTGTTGGGACATTCCGGCGTGAGCATGCCGCTGATCGAGCGGATCCTGCTGTTCCTTGAGCATGGTGTATGTCCAACTGTTCCTCAACACGGAGGCGTCGGTGCCAGCGGTGACCTGGTCCAACAGGCCCATCTCGGCCTTGCCTTGATCGGAGAAGGTACAGGGACCTACCAAGGTTCACGGAGGCCCATGGCAGAGATCCACAAGGCCCTGGGTATCGCTCCTGTTGAGCTTCACCTCCGTGATGGCCTTGGGACCGTGAACGGGACCGCCTGCATGACCGGTATCGCGGCGATAAACGTGGTCCATGCCTGGTCCTTATTGGACCATGCCCTGGACATGGGCGCCCTGATCAATGAGATCGTAGGTGCCTATGATGACCACTTGAGCGCCGAACTGAACAGCGTGAAGCGCCATGATGGCCAGAACTGGGTCGCGGAACAATTGCGGGAGCGAATGGCGGGCGGTGCACGTACGAAGAAACGGCACGACCATCTGTATAATGGCGAACAACGCGAGGATGGTTCCGTTTTCGAGGACAAGGTCCAGGAGCATTACAGCATTCGATGCCTGCCGCAGATCCTGGGACCCATGGTGGATACCCTTCGGCGGGTGGAGAGCGATGTCATGGCCGAATTGCTTTCGGTGGATGATAATCCGGTGGTGGACCATGACAGAGGCACCGTTTACCACGGAGGGAATTTCCACGGTGATCAGATCGCGTTGGCCATGGACCAGCTCAAACTGGCCATTGTAAAACTGAGCATGCTCACCGAAAGGCAGCTCAACTTCCTGCTGAACGACAAGGTGAACGGCCGCTTTCCTCCGTTCCTGAACATGGGTCGACCAGGATTGGATTATGGGCTGCAGGGTATCCAGTTCACCGCGGTATCCACCACAGCGGAGAGCCAGGCGCTGAGCACCTCGCTCTATGTCCATTCCATCCCGAACAATAATGACAATCAGGATGTGGTAAGCATGGGTACCAATGCTGCCTGGTCCGCGGCGAAAGTGATCGATAACACGGCACAGGTCATGGCCATCCAATCGCTGGCCCTGGCTCAGGCTGTGGATATCGCCGGCCTGAGCGGTCACCTCTCCAAGTCCAACGAACGGTTCTATTCAGCCGTGCGCCGGCTCGCCCCGGCCATCACCAAGGACTCGCACGCAGGCCCCATGATCGAAGCGATCCGGAGCGAGCTCATCGTGCCCGACCTGTTCCAGGCATGAGCAACCCGCGGTCCTTTGCATTGGTCACCGGAGCGAGCCGGGGGATCGGTCGTGCGATAGCCTTGACGCTTGCCGAGGAAAGGGGAACCTCCATCGTGATCAATTACTCGAAGAACAAGGACAAGGCAGAGGAAGTGGCCGCCTTGGTGCGCGAGAAAGGGGTCGAAGCCCATGTCCTGGGATTCGATGTCTCGGACCGTGACGCAACGGAGCGAGCCATTGCTCAGTGGCTTGCGGAAAACCCGGAAGCAGAGATCGATGTGCTGGTGAACAACGCGGGTATCACGCGCGACAACCTCTTTGTGGTCATGGGCCATGAGGACTGGCATCGGGTCATCGATACCGGACTGCATGGCTTCTACAATGTGACCGCAGCCGTTCTTCCCAAAATGGTAAGGCGACGCCGCGGCAGGGTGATCAATGTGGTCAGCGTGTCCGGTGCCATGGGCGTCGCCGGGCAAACGAACTACTCCGCCGCCAAGGCCGGCATCATCGGGGCCACGCGTTCCCTTGCCAAGGAACTGGCGAAACGCAAGATCACGGTCAACGCCGTGGCGCCAGGGTTCATTCGCAGTGACATGACCAAGGACCTGCCCGAGGGGACGGAGTCGGGTGTTCCCATGGGCCGCTTCGGAGAACCCGAGGAGGTCGCTTCAGTGGTCTCCTTCCTGGCCTCACCAGGTGCGTCGTACATCACCGGGGAGGTCATCCACGTGAACGGCGGGCTTCACTCCTGAATCCATGGAAAGGGTCGTCATTACGGGAATGGGCATATGGTCTTGCCTGGGCAAGGGGAAGACCGAAGTGGAGGCATCGCTGCGCGAAGGCAGGAGCGGCATTGTGATGGACCCGGTCCGTAAGGAAATGGGCTTTCGAAGCGGGCTTACAGGACATGTGGAAATGCCCGATCTGAAAAACGTTCTGGGTCGGCGGCAACGTGTTGGCATGGCAGAGGAAGCCTTCTATGCCTATGTCGCTACCGCTGAGGCCTTCGAGCAGGCAGGGATCACCGATGAACTGCTGCAGCGCGAAGAGGTCGGCATCCTGTACGGGAACGACAGCTCGGCCCTGGCGGTGGTGGAATCCGTTGATGCTCTGCGCCGAAAGAAGGACACCACGCTGATCGGGTCGGGAAGCATCTTCCAGTCCATGAACAGCACCGTGACGATGAACCTGTCGACCATCTATCGGTTGCGGGGGATCAACTTCACGGTCAGTGGTGCCTGTGCCAGTGGCTCCCATGCCATCGGCATGGCTTTCATGCTCATCCAACAGGGATTGCAGCGCATGGTGCTCTGCGGTGGGGCCCAGGAAGTGAACCCGATCGCCTTCTGCAGTTTCGATGGCATCTCCGCTTTTTCGGTCCGCGAGGATGAGCCCACCAAGGCATCAAGACCCTTCGACAAGGGGCGTGATGGCCTGGTCCCCAGTGGTGGAGCAGCTTCCTTGGTGCTTGAAAGCCTGAGCAGTGCCCTGGAACGCGGGGCCACCATCCTGGGTGAGGTGCTGGGATATGGCTTTTCCAGCAATGGCCTGCACATTTCCGATCCCGACCTGAATGGTCAGGTGCGTGCCTTGAACATGGTATTGAAAATGGCCGATGTAGGTCCGGCGGATATCGGTTACATCAACGCCCATGCGACCTCCACGCCGATCGGCGACACGGTGGAAGCTCAAGCCTTGCACTCCGTGTTCGGTGGGTCGAAGCCTCCGGTGAGCTCCACGAAAAGCCTGACCGGGCACGAGTGCTGGATGGCCGGGGCCAGTGAGATCGTGTATTGTCTGCTGATGATGCAGGGTGGCTTTCTGGCGCCGAACATTAATTTTGACGAACCCGATGCGGATTCCGAACGTTTGAACATCATTGAACGCCCGTTGAACAAACGCGTGGATGTGATGTTGTCCAATTCGTTCGGCTTTGGAGGTACCAATTCCTCCTTGGTCCTCAAACGGTACGCCTGAGCATGAGCACGACCACCATGATCGATGAGATCGAATCCAAGACGAAGAACTTCCTGGTGGAAGAGTTCGAGATCGATGGTACGGTGATCGTACGCGATGCGCCCATGCAGGAGACTTTGGATCTGGATAGCTTGGATTACGTGGACCTGGTGGTGCTTATCCAGGAGAATTTCGGTGTGAAGCTTACGGCCGACGATTTCGCGGGCATCAGCACCTTTCAGGATTTCTACCAGCATATTGAAGCGCGGATCGCCAAACCCTGAGGGTTCCGGCGCCAGCGCAGCCTGGGAAGGGAAAAGCAGGGGGACCCCCCTGGGCTACCGTATATTCATCTTTCTCATCGATCGAGTGGGCCTGAGTAGCGCCTATTTGTTGCTCTATCCCGTCTCCCTCTACTTTGTCCTTACTGCCCGTTCGGCGGGATCAGCCTATCTGGAGTTCCTGGCCAGGGCGCGTCCGGGTGAGGAGAAACGTCCCTTCCGAGCCCGTTTCAAAGCCTACTACGAGTTCGGCAAGACCCTGATCGACAAGGTCGCTGTCATGAGCGGCAAGGAGGACCTGTTCGATCGGGACCATAGCGCGGGGACCATCCTGAAGAAGATCATGGACGATGGGAAGGGTGGGCTGCTCATCAGCGCCCACGTTGGGAACTGGGAAATGGCCGGCTTCCTGATGAAAAGATACCAGGGCAAGGTCAGCATAGTGATGCTGGACGCCGAACGTGCCGAGATCCGAAGGGTCATGGAAAGCTCCATGCTTCAAAAGGAGTTCGAGGTTATCGGGCTCGGGCAGGACCTGTCACATTTGTTCAAGATCCGCAAGGCCTTCGAGGATGGGCGAATGGTCTGCATCCACGGTGACCGGGCCATGCCAGGGTCCCGAACGGCGGAACACCTATTCCTGGGTAAAAAGGCCCATTTCCCGCTGGGACCGTTCGCCATTGCAGCAGCCTTTGATGTCCCGGTCTGCTTTTCATTCGTGGTCCGGACCGGGGACCGGCAATATGCGTTCAAGGCCACCCCACCCCTTCCGGCCGACCGGGACCCCTTGGTCCATCTGGAGCGATTCGTGGGGGCCTTGGAGGAGACGGTACGGGAATTTCCGTACCAATGGTCCAACTTTTATGACTTTTGGCAAAATGTCCCCGACCTTCCCCATAAGCGGAGTTGAAATCCTCCGGATCCTGCCCCATCGCTCACCGATGGTCCTGCTGGATGCAGTTCACGAAGCCAGCGAGGAGGTCCAGATCACCGAACTCACTGTTCGGGAGGGTGAGCTGTTCGTGGAGGAAGGACGTCTGCTGGAAGGCGGAATGATCGAGCATGTGGCCCAGTCCGCTGCGGCAGGCATCGGTGTTGCATCAGCAAGCTCTGGTAGTGGAACACCTCCCATTGGATTCATTGGCGGGATATCAAGGTTGCGCATCCACGAACTGCCTCGGATCGGGACGACCCTGCACACCACGATCCGAGTACAACACAGCATGGAAGGGGTACGGCTTGTGCATGGAACGGTGCGGTCAGGCGGTACGGTCCTTGGTGAAATGGAGTTGAAAGTGTTCATCATGAGCGATCCGCAATGACCAAGGTCCTAAGCAGCACCTGCGAAGTGGCCATCACCTTCGGGGACCTGGACCCCATGGGCATCGTATGGCACGGCAACTACATCAAGTTCCTGGAGCATGGACGCGAAGCTTTCGGTCGGGACCATGGCATGGATGCCATGGATATGTACCACCTGGGCTTCTCCACACCGATCGTCCGATCGCAGGTGGACCACAAGGCGATGCTTGAATACGGTGACTCCGTCGTGATCCAGACCCGTTATGTACCCACCGCTGCTGCCAAGATCGTGCTCCGCTACACCCTGCGGTCAAAGGGAACCGGAAGGATCGTGGCCGAGGCGGAGACCATCCAGGTCTTCCTGGACAAAGAGCGACGTTTGCAGTTGTTGCCGCCTGCCTTCTACCAGGCGTGGAAGCAGAAGTTCGAGGTCGAATAGGCAAGGATGAAGCTCTACCTCGGTGGAACTGCGTGTGTGACCCCACTGGGTGCAGACCTGGTCACGACCTATGAGGCCATGGAGCAGGGTCGTACCGGGATAAGGACCAGGCCCAACAGGTTGCTTGGCCGGGACTTCCATGTTGGGGCGGTGGGATCACCTGTTCGAGAGGACCTTCCGCGGATCGATGCCTTGATCGACGAGGCCTTGAAAGGGGTGTCATTGCAGATCCCCGCGGAGGTATTCCATGCAGAGCGGACACGTTGGATCATTGCCACGACCAAGGGGGACATCCATTCGCTTGAACGTGATGAGCAGGGGCCATTCCCCCTGCCGAACCTTGCCGATCGCATCGGAAAGCGATACAGGGCGTACCATCCACCGCTGGTCGTATCGAATGCGTGCATCTCAGGAACATTAGCGATGATCATGGCCGCCGACCAGATCGCGCTGGGCTTGTGCGATCACGCGATCATCATAGGAGCGGACGTCATTTCGGATTTCGTGCTGTCAGGGTTCCATGCCCTGCATGCAATGGCGGATGGCCCATGCACACCGTTCGATGATGGAAGGACGGGAATCACACTTGGTGAAGCAGCGGCTTGTGCGGTGTTGTCCAAAGATCACAGCTTGTTCGATCGGCCCGTGGCGGAGTACCTGGGTGGTGGGCTCGGGAGCGACGCCAACCACATTTCCGGGCCATCTCGGACAGGTGAAGGTTCGGTCAGGGCGATCCGCAATGCCATGGCCCAAGCATGCGTCCAAAGCGAGGAGATCACACATGTGAATGCGCATGGGACCGGAAGCCTCTACAACGACACCATGGAGGCGATCGCGCTGGACCGTAGCGGTCTCGCTGGGGTCCCGCTCAACTCCTACAAGGGTTTTTTTGGACATACTCTGGGTGCTGCGGGATTGTTGGAAGGGCTGATCGCCGTACACGGATTGCAACGCGGCCGATTGTTGCGCAGCCTGGGAGCACAGGACACGAGCGAGATGCCATCCATGGATGTATTGAAGGAGAACAGGGCAACGAGCGGTACCCTTCTCTTGAAGACCTCGTCCGGATTCGGAGGGTGCAACGCGGCCGTCATTCTCAGAGCGCTCAACTGATGCGGATCCTTGCCACATCATCATTGACGGACGGCGTGCTGAGGTACGGTGATCGCCTCGTTGCTCAGGAAACCGGTGACAGTGAGGGATCCCTGCGAGGGCTATACCATGCCACGGCGATGGACCATCCGAAGTTCCACAAGATGGACCTCTGTTCGAAAGCCGCCCTTCTGGTGGTCGAGCACCCCTTGAACAAGGCTCGGGAGGTCGGCGCTGACCTGAAGGAGAGAACAGGACTGCTGGCCATCAATTCCACGGGCTGCCGCGCGACCGATGGAACGCATTGGCAGACCCTCCTGGAACATGGCACGGCCAGCCCCGGGATATTCGTGTATACGCTGGCCAACATCCCGAACGGCGAGATCGGTATACGGCATGGCATGCATGGGCCTGCGATATGCCTTCAAACGGGACCGATACGGGCCGAGGACATCGTGCTCGGCGTACGCCTGCTCATGGAACGACACGGTATGCAGCATGTGATCTGCTACCGGTCCGATATCTTCGCGGATCGATACACAGCCCGAGCGGCGCTCATCGGTAAGGAAGGTGAGGGCGTGCTCGTTGACCCGATCACCCTCAGCAACACGATCGTACAAGACGACCCATGGATACCCAAGCATTGAAGCAGCAGTTGAAAGCCCAGATCATCGAGCAGTTGAACCTCGAGGAAGTGAAGGTCGAGGATATCAGTGATGACCAGGCCCTTTTCGGTGATGGCTTGGGCTTGGATTCCATCGATGCGCTCGAACTTATCGTACTGCTCGAGCGTCACTACGGCATCAAGATCACCGACCCGAAACAAGGGCAGGATGTGTTCAAGAACGTGAACACCATGGCCGAGTTCATTCAAAAGAACAGTTGACGCTATCGACGGTCGCCATAACAGGCATGGGGGCCGTTTCCGCCTTGGGTCCAGGCGTAATGGCCCAGCTGGAAGGCTTGCGCAACGGACGTTCGGGCATCACCAGGAGCACGGTGCTCGGCCTTCCTTTTCCAGAACTTCATTTCGGTGAAGTGCCGCTGACCCAGGAACAGCTGGCGCGATCCAGTGGTGTAGCCGCCGACCGGTCGCGTACCGTTCTGCTCGGCTTGCTTGCCGCCCGTGAGGCCATGGAGCACGTACCATTGGACCGGCCCGAGCGCTGCGCACTGCTTTCCGCCTCCACCGTGGGTGGCATGGACCGGACCGCACAGGTCGCCGCTGCGTGGAGCAAAGGCCACATGCAGGAAGCCGCCCTCGCGATGGGCCATCCGGTGGGAGACCATGCCCTGCACCTGGCTCGAGCGCTCGGCATCGGTGGGCACGTAAGTACCCTGAGCACCGCCTGTTCCAGTTCGGCGAACGCCATTTTGTTGGGTGCTTCCATGTTGCGTGCAGGGATGGTGGACATGGTGCTGGCTGGGGGAACGGACGCCTTGAGCACCTTCACGGTCCATGGCTTTCGCTCGCTCTCCGCCATGGACCCTGAACCCTGCCGTCCCTTCTCCGAGGACCGGAATGGCATGAACCTCGGGGAAGGAGCGGCCTATCTGGTCATGGAGCGGGAGGTGGATGCCAGGACCTCAGGTCGCACCCCGCTGGCGCTGGTCCTTGGGGCTGCCAATGCGAACGATGCCCACCACCAAACAGCCACCTCCCCCGACGGGGCCGGTCCGTACCGCGCCATGTCCTTGGCCCTGGAACAGGCGGGATTGGCAAAGGAGCAGGTGGATATGATCAATGCCCATGGCACCGGAACGGGCAACAACGATCTGACCGAGCAGTTGGCCATGGAGCGTCTGTTCGGGATCCCTCCACCGTTCGTATCGACGAAGGCCGTTACCGGTCATACCCTGGCTGCAGCGGGAGCGCTTGAAGCGGTTTTTTCGGTGCTTTCCATCCAGCATGGCTTTGTTCCGGCCAATCTCCGCTGGAGCAACCCGATCAGCGGTTTGAACGCTGCTCCATGCACCGAGATCCTGAGGATCACCATCGACCATGTACTCTCCACCTCGTTCGGGTTCGGCGGGAACGACACTGCGTTGGTCCTCTCAAAGGCTTGAGCCATGTTCATCCACTCGGCCATGTCCTCCCCCATCGCTTCGGACCGGCTCCAGTTCCCCGGTGTGGACCTGATCCCCAAGGGCATGTCCCGCCGCCTGACCGCCCCGCTCCGCAGTTCCTTGGGCTGTGCCTTGGCGGCCCTGGACCAAGCGGAGATCACGGTCCCGGATGGCATCCACTATGGGACCGGCCTCGGATGCCTGACCGATACCGAGGCGTTCATCCGGGAGATCGATACGAATGAAGGCGGCCTGCTGTCGCCCACATCATTCATGCGTTCCACGCACAATACCGTTGCCGGCCTGTTGGCTCTGGCCCTGAAGGCTACAGGACCCAATCTGACCTATTCGCAAGGCCTCTTCTCCTTGCATGGTGCCCTGCTGAGCGCCCGCCTCCACTTCCTGGAAGACCAGCAGGCCAGGGTACTTGCAGGTGCATCGGATGAATACATTCCACTGCTGGACGATCTGGCGAACACGCTTCTTCCATCACTGACCAAAGTGGTCCGACCGGAGCTTCGGGAAGGTGCAGGCTTCGTGGTCCTAGGCTCCGTGCAAGGCGTCATCCCTGTTCGGATCACTGAGGTCTGGACCGGATCCGCCGATCTGGCACCGCGGGTCATGCACGGCCCGATGGACCTGGTGATCCTAGGCCCCCATTGGCCGAAAGGACCACTACCCCACTCGCCTGCTGGTTGCCGCACGATCCATCAGCAGGAACTTTCCGGCGTTCACCAAAGCGTTCCTGCCCAGTCATTGGTGCACGCCGTGGACCTGATCCGTTCCGGTGAAGTCTCGTCCGTGTGGATCAGTGACCGTGAACAGGACCGCGCCGGTCTTATCCACGTGGAGCGATGCTGACTCATTGGAACACCTGGCCGATCCTGTTGCCGATCCATGGTCTGGCGGGGGCCGGTCTCGCGTTGGGATGGATCGGTCCCTGGCCCCTGGTCATCGGCCTGGTGGTCCATGGTTGCCTGCTGGTCTGGGGGTCCTTTTTCCCGGGATCGGGCTTCTTTCTGACCGCACAGGTCCACGGTCCGGAAGGGACCCTGGCCCTCACCTTCGATGATGGGCCGGACCCGCAACGAACCCCGGCCCTGCTTGACCTGCTGAAGCAGGAACAGGTCAGGGCATCGTTCTTCTGCATCGGTGAACGTGTACGGAACGAACCGGACATTGTGGAGCGCATGGTGCGAGAAGGACATCTCGTCGGTGGTCATTCCATGGACCACCCTTGGAATTGGGGCTTGCTGCCGACCAGCAAGGTGGTGGAACAGATCTTGCAATGCCAGGGTACCATTGCCCAGGTCACCGGAATGAGGAGCACTTATTTCAGGAATCCCTTTGGAGTGGCATCGCCCCCGGTCGCCAGAGCCATCGCCCGGACAGGCGTGCATGTGGTCGGCTGGGATGTGCGTACCTATGACACGTTCTATCAGGACCCGGAGCTTGCCTTGAAAAAGGTCTTTGGTCGATCGCCTAAAGGAACGATCGTGCTGTTGCATGACACCCTGGACAGCACCCTGGCAACGGTGGAGCGGATCATCAAGGAATCACGCAAGCGCGGCATTCGATTGGTCCGCGTGGATGAAGGAACGGACCGGACCCTCACATGATACACCTGCTCCTCTTTCTTGTACTGCCGCCATTGGGCGCGATGCTTCCGGAAGCATACCCTGAGGGCGAGGTCGTCTCTGCGGACCACCCTGTGGTGAAGCAGGTGATCTCCTTGACGGAACGGACGAGAACGATCCAGGCGAGCTTCGTTCAAGAGAAGTTCGTGAGCATGTTGCAGGAGCCGATCGTCTCACCCGGATCGCTGAGCTGGTCGGCCCCCGATCGGGTGCGATGGGAAGTGAAAGGTGAACGACCGACGACCATCCTCTCGGTCGGAACACAGGTCCGTGTCACGCAGGATGGCGAAGAGAAACAACTGGGACCTGGAGAGAAGCGGATCTATGGTACGATCAACGAGATCATGAAAGGCCTGATGAGCGGAAGCTCATTGACGGACCCGGGCATGGCCCCGAAGTATGTGCTCGAACCGGATCATCTGCTCGTCTCGCTGACCCCCCAGGAAGAGCTGCTGTCCAGGCGCGTGGAGAACATAGCCCTGAAGTTCGACCGAAGCTCGGGCAAGCTCCTACGAATGAGCATGCAACAAAAGGACGGCGATCGAACGGTGCTCACCTTCTCAAGCGTTGTACTCGACGCCCGATTGCCAGCGGGTACTTTCACCGACCTATGACCTTGCGATGGTGACCGAACCGCTCCGCACGCTCTTTGGCGAACCTGAACTGGTCCAGCTTGCTGAGGGCGCCTGGCAGGCTCGCTTGACCTTGCACAAGGACCACCCTTTGTATGCCGGCCATTTTCCGGGGAGACCCGTGACCCCTGGAGTTGCACAGATCCAATTGATCGAACAATTGGTCAGCCGGATCATGGGCGAACGGATGATGCTTTGCGGCTCCAAGGCGATCAAATTTCTGCGCCCCATTGATCCTTACCAGAACGCGGACCTGATCATCGTCCTCAGGCTTGCGCATCTGGATGGTGTTGCGTCGTGTGACGCCTCCGCCGAGGTGGATGGGCATAAAGTATTCAGCATGAAGGCTGAGTTCCAACCGCTCAAATGACCTGAACGGTCATGAAGGACATGCGGGCCTGCATCCTGGTACCCACCTACAACAATGGCCGGACACTGGCCAATGTATTGAAGGGGATCGAGGCGGTCGGCGAAAAGGAGGTATTCGTTGTGGATGATGGTTCCACGGACGCCACGGCCGGGATCTTGGATGGTTTCGGACACCTGCGGATCCTCAGGCACGAAAAGAACAGGGGAAAAGGTGCTGCGCTGAGGACCGGCTTCGATGCTGCGCATCGGGAAGGGTTCGACTACGCGATCACCATCGATTCGGACGGACAGCATGATCCCTTCGATATCGTTCGGCTCCGCCGGGCGGTGGACGTGAACCCCGGTGCGATGATCATGGGGGTGCGTGACATGAGCGGCCAGGATGTTCCCGGAAAGAGCAGCTTTGGAAATCGGTTCAGCAACTTCTGGTTCCGTGTGGAAACGGGCTGGCGCTTGCAGGACACCCAGACCGGATTCAGGGCATACCCGCTCAAGCCCGTGTGCGCCATGCGCGCATGGACCACCCGGTTCGAGTACGAGATCGAATCGATCGTTCGGCTGGCGTGGAAAGGCATCCCCTTCGTTCAGGTTCCGGTGAGCGTGCGCTACGATATGGAGGACCGCGTGTCCCATTTCCGCCCCGGACCTGATTTCCTGCGGATCAGTTTGCTGAACAGCGTGCTGGTCACCCTCGCCTTTCTTTGGCATTGGCCGAAACAGCTCTTCACAGGCGGCAGGCTCTGGCGGGAGTTGAAAGCGGAGGCCATTCGACCGGAAGAAAGCTCATGGAAGAAATCGGTGAGCATCGGCTTCGGGTTGTTCATGGGCATCCTGCCCATATGGGGCTTTCAGCTGTTGGTGGCCATTCCCCTGGCGTTCTTCTTGAAATTGAACCGCGTACTGGTGGTCGCTGCCGCGAACATCAGCATTCCGCCGATGATCCCGTTCATCGTCTTCGGAAGCTATCTGTCGGGCGCCCCGTTCATGGCGAATGACCGCGTCCAGGTCCATGACCCGACCGATCTG
>JAGQVN010000002.1 GCA_020437905.1 Flavobacteriales bacterium | reverse complement strand
TCTCCACCTTGGAACTGCCGTAGGTCTTGTTCAGCCAGGCCATGTCGATCTCGTTGTCGAAGTGGCCGATGTTGCACACGATGGTCTTGTCGTTCATCGCGCGGAAGGCCTCCTCGTTGATGATGTCCTTGTTCCCGGTCGCGGTGATCACGATGTCCGCACGCGGGATGGCGGTGCTCATCTTCTTCACCTCATAGCCGTCCATGGCGGCCTGCAGGGCACAGATCGGATCGATCTCCGTGACGATGACACGTGCGCCGGCACCGCGCAATGAAGCAGCGGTCCCCTTGCCCACATCACCGTAACCAGCCACCACGGCGACCTTGCCGGCCATCATGATGTCAGTGGCGCGACGGATGGCATCCACCGCACTTTCCTTGCAGCCGTACTTGTTGTCGAACTTGCTCTTGGTGACGCTGTCGTTGATGTTGATGGCAGGCATCACCAGTGTCCCGTTCTTCTCACGGTCCTTCAGGCGCAGTACGCCTGTTGTGGTCTCCTCGCTCAGGCCGCGGATACCCTTGGCCAGCTCAGGGAACTTATCAAAGACCATGTTCGTGAGATCACCACCATCATCCAAGATCATATTCAGCGGTTGACCATCCTTGAATGCGGTCAAGGTCTGCTCGATGCACCAGTCGAACTCCTGCTCGTTCATGCCTTTCCACGCAAAGACGGGAATGCCGGCCGCTGCGATCGCAGCGGCTGCGTGGTCCTGAGTACTGAAGATGTTGCAGCTGCTCCAGGTGACCTCGGCACCCAACTCCACCAAGGTCTCGATCAGGACCGCGGTCTGGATGGTCATGTGCAGGCAGCCGGCAATGCGCGCGCCCTTCAGCGGTTTCTGCTTCCCGAACTCCTCGCGCAGGGCCATCAGTCCGGGCATCTCGGCCTCGGCCAGTTCGATCTCCTTGCGGCCCCAATCGGCGAGCTTGATATCCTTGACCTTGTACTTCACGGCTTCAACGGTCTGCATCATGGTGGTTGAGAGAATTTTCGGCCTGCAAAGGTAGAGCTTTCCATGCTGGCCGTCCAATGGTGAACGGGGTTCGTTAAGTTCGCATCGTGGCGACCGTGCTGGAACAGTTCGAACAGGCCAAAGGTTCGTGCACTCCGATGCTCGGCGTGCTCATCGACCCCGATCATGCGGCCGATGGCGACTTGCTCGAACGCACCGTGCAGCACGCCTGCATGGCCAAGGCGGACCTGATCCTCGTGGGCGGTAGCCTGCTCACCACCGACGGTTTCGATGCCTGTGTGAGGCGGGTGAAGGAACTCAGCGACCGGCCCGTGGTGCTCTTCCCCGGAAGCCCCGCCCAGCTGAGCGGGTATGCCGACGCGCTCCTTTTCCTCTCTGTGATCAGCGGCCGCAATCCGGAGTTGCTGATCGGGCACCACGTCACCTCCGCCCCCACGGTGAAGGCCTTGGGGCTGGAGGCCATCCCCACGGGCTACCTGCTCGTGGACGGCGGGCGGATGACCACCGCGCACTACGTGAGCCAGACCTCACCCATCCCGCACGACAAGCCGGGCATCGCCGCGGCCACCGCACTGGCCGGGGAGTTGCTGGGCTTGAAGGCCATCTACCTGGACACAGGCAGCGGTGCCCCAAGGACGGTGGCCCCGGACATGGTGAAGGCCGTACGCGATGCCGTGGACCTGCCCATCATTGTGGGTGGCGGCGTCCGCAACTCGGAGCAGGCGCAGGCCTTGTGCGCGGCGGGTGCGGACATGCTCGTGGTGGGCACCGCCTTCGAGGAGGACCCCGAGCGCGTGTTCGCGTTGCGGGAGGCGGTCACCCTGGCGCGCCGATGAGCTTCCGCCCTATCGCATTCCTGCTACTGTTGCTAGCAGGTTCGGCCCAGGCACAGACCGATTCCCTCTGGCGCGTATGGAGGAATGAGACCCTTCCGGACAGCGCGCGGCTGAAGGCCATTTCCGCCCTTTCTTGGAGGGCGGTGTTCGAGCGGCCCGATAGCGGGCTCACGCTGGCCCGCATGCAACTGGAACTGGCACGACGTAACGGTGAGCCGAAAGCCCTGTATACTGCCTACAATACCCTGGCTGTGGGGTTCAAGATGCGAAGCGACCTGCCTGCAGCGCTGGACCACTTCAATCGCGCCCTTGAAGTGGTCCGGTCCATGAACGACCGTGGACGCATCGCTGCCACCCTCAGCAACTTGAGCACGGTGTACAAGGACCTCGGCGACCTGCCCCACGCCCTCGACCTCCTGCACCAAAGCCTGAGCATCGACCAGGAGCTGGGCAATACCGAAGGTGTGGCCAGCACCTACAACAACATCGGCAACACCTACAAGCGCCTCAATGAGTTCGGCAAGGCGCTGGAGAACTTCGAGCGCTGCGCTGCGCTGTACGAAGAGCTTGACAACGCGCGAGGCAGGGCGAGCGCCTTGGTGAGCATCGGCACCACGCACAGCGACCTGGGTGAACGCGAGAAGGCTGTGGAGGAGCTGAAGCAGGCCATTGGTCTCTACCGCGGACTGGGCAGCCGGTTGAACCAGGCCAAGGCGCACAACAACCTGGGGCAGGTGCTCTCACGGCTCGGGCTGAACGCAGAAGCCCATGCGCATTTCGATACAGCGTATGCGGCGTTCGTCGAACTGGATGCCAAGGACCCGCTGACCCGTAACCTGTTCTATGCGGGAGAGGCCTACCTGAGCGAAGGACGCGCTTCGGATGCGCTGAAGATGTGCCGGAGAGGCCTAGCGCTTGCGGACAGCCTGGGGTTGCTCGCCCAACGGAAGGAGTGCACTGATTGCGTGATGCGCGCACTCGCTATGGCAGGTGATTATCGTGGCGCATATGAAGCTCAGCGTTCCTTTCTGTCCTTGGACGACACCTTGGACAAGGTGAACAACGGCAAGGAGGTGCTCCGGCTTGAGCTCGTGCGGGGTTTCGAGCAACAGCTGGTGGCGGACAGTCTGGCACGCGCAAAGGAAGCCTTCGAGCAACAGCTCGCCTTCGACCGTCGGGTCTCCGAAGAGCGGGCACGGCGTCGCATATGGATCTTCGCAGTGGTGATCGCGGTGATACTGGCCGGAGCACTTCTAGGCCGACTGCGATATATCAATAAGACCAAGATCGCCATAGAGCGTGAGAAGCAGCGCAGCGATGAACTTCTGCACAACATCCTGCCTGAGGAGGTGGCTGCCGAGCTCAAGGAAAAGGGTCGTGCCGAAGCCCGTCAGTTCGATCGCGCCACCGTGCTATTCACGGATTTCAAAGGCTTTACGCAGCTCACTGAGCAACTGAGCGCTGCGGAACTCGTGGATGAGATCGACTCCTGCTTCAAGGGACTTGATGCCATCGTGGAGAAACACCACGTGGAGAAGATCAAGACCATCGGCGACGCTTACATGGCCGCGGCGGGCCTGCCCGATCCTGAGGCCTCATCAGCGGCCGACATTGTGTTGGCGGCGCTTGACATGCGTGACCACATCGCTCAACGTCGCACCGAACGCCTGCGGATCGGCAAGCCCGCCTTCGAGATGCGCATCGGCCTGCACAGTGGACCTGTGATCGCCGGTATCGTGGGCGTGCGAAAGTTCGCATACGATATCTGGGGCGACACAGTGAACACGGCGGCGCGAATGGAAAGCAGCGGCGAGCCGGGCCGTGTGAACATCAGTCAGTCCACCTACGAACAGGTAAAGGACACGCCCGGTCTTCGGTTCGAGCCGCGTGGCCTGGTGGAGGCAAAAGGCAAGGGCGAACTGCGCATGTATTTCGTGGAGCGCGCCTGAGGCTGCACAAGATCAACGCACCAGCAATCGTTCAGTGAATGTCCGCTCTCCGTTGGAGACATGGACAAGGTACATGCCGGAAGGGACCGCACCGCCAAGGTCCAGCACATGAGCAACTCCATCCGCAAGCTGCAGGCTGCTCTGCCACACCACGCGTCCGGCCAGGTCCAGTACCTGCACATGGGCCGGGCCATCGATCCCATTCACGAGGAGCGAGACCTCACCTTCGGACGGATTGGGGTACAGGACGAATCCGGCATCCTCATCGTTCATCACTTCCATGCCGCGTGATGCGGCGAGCGGATAGCGGGTGCGGATGGTGCAAGCCTGACCGAACGGGCAATAGGTGGCACCACCATCAAAGCTCACGCGAACCTGGACCTGATAATAGCGCCCCGGTTTCAGCGGCAGGGTGTACCAGGGCGTCAGCGTCAATGAAGGCGAGGGAGTTGCGATCCGGCGCAGATAGGTGCCCCGGATGAACTGGAATTGATAGCGTGTGGCACCAGGGACAGGGCGGGCATGAAGCATACTGGTACCGTCCAGGAAGACCTGGGTGCCACAGCTCGGCACGGCATCGTCCTCGTTCGTTAGTTGCGTCACTGCGCAGCCATCGGACCCCGTGCGAACCGCGTCGTCGTAACTGCTGGTGAACGCAGCGCCATCCAATGCGATCAGTTCCTCGCCCAAGGCGATCACTTTCACATAACCGGGCAACGCACGCGCATCCATGCCGTTGCCCCCGCTGTCCTCGACACGCAGGGCATAGCATTGCGATGGGTCCAGGTCGGCCCAGCTCCGTTCCACCGCTTCGGCCGTGGCATAGGGTCCACCGCTTGCCACCACCACGCCCGTTGCATCCTTCAGGCTCCACGTGGTCTCCTGCGGATCGCCATCGGTACGTACCTCCACCATCACGCGGTAGCTATCCCCTTCCACGCTCTCGCCCAGCACGGTGCGGATGATCACGTTGCCCGAGGCAACCTCATCAGGCTGTGTGTTCACCGAAATAATGCGGAACTCGAGCTCGTCGCCAGCTTGTAGTCCCGTGATCGCTGGAAGGGCGGGTTGGCGTACCTCGCCGGAGAGCGCAGGCACTCCGAGCACCCAGTTGAATGTATTGTCCGCGAGCCCGTTCCGCAGGATGTCGATGTCGCAGCTCGTCATCGTCTCTCCGCCCGTGTTCTGGAT
Source organism: Flavobacteriales bacterium (assembly GCA_020437905.1). Lineage (GTDB taxonomy): Bacteria > Bacteroidota > Bacteroidia > Flavobacteriales_F > PHOS-HE28 > PHOS-HE28. The sequence goes on along the minus strand of JAGQVN010000002.1, from coordinate 1,540 downwards.
GCGCAAGACCGGTGTAATACTGCCATCGCATGTGCGGTCAAGCCCCTCGTAGCTCAGGATGGTGGCATCAAAGTTCTGGGCTAAAGCGAGTAGCGGAGCCAGGAACGCGAGGAGAAAGGAACAACGCATGGTCGGGAGGCTTGGTGAATGACAAACCTAATAGCCGTTCGGTAGGCAGGCAATAGAACGTTTGTTAGGGCTTTACCACCAAAGCATTACTCCCGAGCGGACCCTGAAGTGCCTCAACATACCGCCCTATGTTCTCCCAAACCGCTACGGTGATTCCAATACCAAGCGCACAGCCTGCCGCCCCCGCTCCGTGTTGACCACTGCCGTATACAGCCCCGGAGGATGGCCGGTAAGGTCGATGGTGCGCTCACGGGTACGGAGCACTTCGCGGCCTTGGGGGTCGAAGACCATGACCTTAACTGGTGGTATTGGATTGGACAACGTAAAGATGCCTGTTCCTGGGTTCGGGCGCACTGATAGCTTTTGAGCTTGATAGTCCAGAACGCTATTCGGCGAACAATTCCCAGGCGCGCCCACCGGCCCCCAGGCCCACCACACCGTGTCGTTGCTGCTCATGCATTCGAGTCCATATGTTACATCCAAGATCGTCTCACCTAATGTTTCCAGCAAGCCAGCCGACCCTCCTATTCCCTGGACCCACCAATACCCAGTTGGTCCACCCATCGCACCAAGGCTCTGAACACCAATTCTTTTTCTCGGTTGACCACCTAAAATGATTGTATCAACTTCGGAGACATACATGGTTGTTGTATACCCATTGGCCGGATCAGTGCCAGCGACCCACACTCCAAGCACAGAGTCGCTCGCAGAAACATCGAACTCGTAGAGAAGATACTCTTGATCTGTATTTGGATGGTAGTAATAGACACTGCCCGAGCCACTTTCCCGTAGCCCTCCCCCGAACTCTCCTGGCCACGTTCCAGTGTCCCAGTACCAAGTCATAGAACGATAGTCCTGGCCGTTGATTGTCGTATCCACCTGTCCAGATAGCAAATACGTCCTTCTCCAATCGAACAGCCCTTGCCAGGTGTCGTACATCCGGAAGTTCCAGATAGCCGATGAATCTGGCAATGCCTTGAACTGGGCTTTCATAGTCATGGCCGGAAGCGTACATGAAACTGTTACCACCACAATACTCAGTGCCAAACTGTACGGCTTCATCGCTCAATGCATACGGACCCGACATGCACTGTGCCATCGTCGTAGGCCACCCTGAGCATATAGATGCCATACTCAGCACGGAGCTGCATCAGGTGCTCACCTTCGTTCGAAACATTTAGCAGCGAGACGGGAACAGATCGGCCTGTTTGATCGAACGCCAATTCGATCCAATCGGCCGGTTCCACTCTCGCCCGCGTTTGCAACGCGGGCGATGCCTTTTGCCGCGCTTGCAGCGCGTTCAGCACAGCCTCTAGCGCAACGGCAAGACCATTCTCCATGACCTGAAGATAGATGCACTTCGGCCAACGTTGCAATTGCCAGGATGAACGAATGAAGATCTCGTAGTCCG
>JAGQVN010000037.1 GCA_020437905.1 Flavobacteriales bacterium | reverse complement strand
TCCGTTGCTTGACGGATGGTGATCCAACCCCCTTCTTCATCGATCTCCGCGAAACGACCGGCGGCCTTCTGTCGGACCACTTCGTCCGCTATGCGATGCAGGATGGCGCTGCGATGGTCAGCTGCCCAAGGATGAGCCTGCACCCACTCTGAGGCACTACCCATGTGCACAATGGCGAGGGTATCACCACCACCGAATTCCCACCAGCCGCTGATGCGCTCGTCACCTTCCCCATAGATCACGGTGCCCGAGCGGCCCTGTTCGGTGATCGTGACCCGACCTTCTCCCCTGCTGTTCATCTCTCCCATTGTGGCGCGTACAAGGTGACCCGAAGATGGCGAACTTCACCCGTCCAACACCTTCGCATGTCCTGGAAGATCGCCTTGGTCGTAGCCCTGCTCAGCGGGATCGTGACGGCCGTGGTCACCACCCCGGTGGCCGACAAGCTCACGGAACTCCACGGCATGAGTGACTTCGAGGGAAAACGCGGGTACGCATTGGTCTTCCTCTTCATTCCGGCAGGCTTCATCGGTGGGTTTCTGATGGGTCTGCTGGGCACCAAGCTTGTCGGTGCGATGGCCTGGCACCAGTTCTGGCAGGCGGCTGGTCTCTCGGTGCTGCTAGGACAGGTGGCCTTGTGGGGCATTGGAGGACTGAGCCTGCTGACGATCCAACGGCCACCCACCTTCAACGGTCGACCGCTGGCACTGGCCATGGAGATCCTCATCCCAGTGGATCAGCTCACAGCCACCACACGTGATCCGGGCGCCATCCGCATGAGCCTGTATGCGTCCGACAAGGACAACCAGGTCATTCCTGTGGATCCTGAGCGTTTCCGTGAGGAGAACGGCCTGCTCGTGGTGCCGGCAAGCGCCTTGTTGTTCAGCCGTTCCACCCGACGGATCGTGAGCGTTCATCTGAACGATGGTTGGTTGGCCTATGACTTTGATCTGCCTGCGGTACCGACACCCACCGATGCGTGGAGCGAGCCGGCAGCCATGCGCGATGCGAAGACCACGGGTCAACGTACCGAACGGTCGACGGTGAAGATCCGGTACCGGGTGCTGGCGATGCGCGAACCGCCCGCCTAAGATCGACGTTGGCAGGGGGCATTCCGTGCCCCTCCTGCACGTACCGCGTTCCCAGCGATCGAACCGACGGCATCCCTCGGTGTACCGAAGGACATGGAACGATGGTCCATTCTTCTGGTTCTTCTCTTCACGGCGCCATTGCACGCCCAACCCGGACCGCCCGAGCCCCTTCCCTGTTCCGGCGGCTTTCCCTTGTTCCCTTTTGGACGTGATCGGCCGGACCTGCTGCTGCAGTACCACAGTGTAGGCACCGATGATATGCCGAGCAGCGCCGGCACCTGTACTCAGGTGCTGGTAACGGAACCCCACATGCACATTCTTCACGTTCTGAACGGGCACGGCCAATGGAGCGTATGGGCCCCGGATCGGCACGGGACCTTGGAACCGCTTGAACTGGAACTGGGGCTGGCGGAAGGAAGGCTCTCCTGGCAGCCTGGACATATCGGGGTGGCATGGCAGGGCTATGGGGACTTTTTCACGGGTTCGCATTGGACCCCGCTGGATCCGGCCGGATGGCGGGCCTTCGTGGTCCGCACGGAACAGGATGGCCCACCCTGGCTCGCCTTGATGTGGTTCTCCACGAGTCCAGCTGAGGGCTTGGCAGGTTTGTACGCACTGAAGAAGGTTCGGGAAGGACACGGGGTGGACCTGCGCTGGTGATCTTGCACAATGGCCAAATCGAACCGAAGCCACTTGGCTTTTTTCAGAGGATGTGTATATTCTTCGGGAAGCGATAGATCGATCAGGAATGACCTCATCAGCACAGATGACTGCTTTGCGAATTGATGAATTGGGTGACAAGGAATTGCTCCGCCATATCACCCAACTGACGACGCGGATCGCTACGGAACATCCGGAGTTGTACAAGTACCTCGAAGAGAACCCGCTTACTCTGCCGACCCAGGCGAAACCTGAAGTGGATATACCCGCTCTTCGCAGTTATCTGGTTTCGTTGCGGCGATTGCTGAGCGACCACCTGCGCACCCATGGTACACGCGATCCATCGGACGGTTGAAACGTGATGAGGGCCCCCGGAATATCGCACCTTCCCCAACTTCGCGTTACATGCTCCGATCGCTTTCCGTCCTCGCACTCGCGCTTTCCACAGCGCTCCCCGCGCAAGTGGCTTCCTCACCGGACGAGCCTGTCATACCACTTGGTATACCACCCACCGAGCGGATCGATGTGACCGGGGACCTGATCGCGGACTTGCTGATCACTGGACACACCGATCATATCGATACCGATGATGGCACCTTGGCGGGTTGGTATCGCAGGTATGTGGAACTGCTCCCCGGGTCCGTGATCCTGATGCGCAGCACACGGAACAACAGCGGCCTCTATCGCATGGCTGAAGGAGAAACGCTTGACACTGCGGCATTGGCCCGTGGCTTCCACTTCAAGCAGTTGCACTGGTCGACACCCGGATCGCCGGTCCGGTTCCACCTGCTGCAGCAGTCCTTCGGAATGGATGTTCCTCCCGGTTGGTACGGCACGGGTGAATACTACGATGAACCCATGGTCCTCAAAAGCACCTTCGGCGGAAGGACCGGCATCGCGTCTTTCATGGTGCGATTCACCCTCCCGGCAGGCACCATCCTCGTTGATGCCCTGGAAAGCCTCCAGGTCCCGGCCACATTCGGAGAGGACGAGGACCCACCACCGAGCCCCTTACCTCCTGGCGATCCATTCGGCTTCCGGAATGAACGCGAACCCCAGGTGATCATCCCTGCTGGGATCCCACCTGATATTCCGGTGGACCTGGACCAGGACGAGGTGACGGATGTATGGATCACGGGTCGGAAGGTGGAACAGGGATCGGGCCATGCGGTCTTCGAACAAGGCATCCGAGCGGGTGAAGCGCTCCTCATCCTTGAACGACGCGATGACCGAGGCCACTGGTCCGCATTCCAACTACCGCTGGGGGAACGGCTCGAGCCCATGCAGTTGGAGGCGGGCTTGCGCGAGGGTCGTTTGCGCTGGCTGAAGGGTCACGATCACGCTGTTCTGCAACACGCTGGGGACAATGAGGGATGGCGGCTTGTGCAGGGTGCACCGTCCACTTTGGTATATCGGAACGCGCCATACGGTCGGTCGCAGATCGGTGTGTTCGAGGTGCATGCCGAGGTGCCAGGCGGACTGCTCTACCTCACGCCCCAAGCTTTCGTTCCCGAAGGACAGGTGCTGGAGATCCGGTGACGGACAACGGTGATCGTTCACATTGACGGTCGTTCCCCGATGGTCTAACTTGAATGGCCAACCCGAACTGAACGACTTCACATTCGATTGCCGCCTCATGAAGACACTTGTACCCGTCGCTCTCCTACTGCTTGCTCTTGGACCCATCACTGCCCAGACCTGGTATCCGGCCAATGAACCGTATGGAGGCCGCGTGGCATCCCTGCACGAGGCCTCTGACGGTGCCTTGCTTTGTGGCACGCTGAAAGGCCTGTATCGCTCCACCGATGATGGAATGAGCTGGCAGAACATCTCCGGGAGCTATGGGAACTGGTCCTTCGCCAGCATCACCTCCACCCCTTCTGGCAACTACCTCGTGTTGAAGAGTCTCTACGAAGTGCTCCGGTCCTCGGATGGGGGACAGAACTGGACGCCCTTGGTCACCCCGAACTGGACTTCTGCCAGCAAGCTGATCGCGAACAGCAGCGGGCAGGTCTTCATTTCCACCAACACGAACGCGTGGCGTTCCGACGATGAAGGCGATACCTGGACCGCCATCCCGACCCCCGCCCCCCAGCACAACTTGCGCAGCCTGAGGCTGAGCCCGGACGAAGAGCTCTTTGCCAGCACGACCAACCAACGGATCCTCCGCAGCGATGACAACGGCGACACCTGGACCGAGCTGTTCACGGCCGCGAATGACATCCAGGAATTCGCCTTCGTAGGCAATGATGTGGTATACGCCCTTACGAGCTTCTCCGGTTTCTACAATAGCACGGACAATGGAGACACATGGACCCTGCTGCCGGCATTGCCGGGCACGAACGGCGGCTATGCCCTGGCTGCCAACGCCGGTGGTGACGTGTTCGTCGGCTCTTACGACGACCTCGTGTTCCGAAGCACGGACGGCGGCAATACGTGGACGGACGTCAGCTATGACCTGCCGAATCCGGCCACGGTCGTGCTGATGGTGAACTCCAACGACGAACTGGTGGCCGGCACAAAGGCGGCCGGGGTACAGGTATTGAACGGTACTTCGTGGGATGCCAGGAACGAGGGAATCACAGGCGTACGCTTCAACCGCATGCGCTCGTTCGATGGGGTGTTATACGCCTGTACGGACTATGGGGTGTTCGCCAGCGTCGATCAGGGTGTGTCCTGGCAACAAAGCGTGCTGGGTATGGTGGACACGGAGGTACTGGCCATTGCCAAAGCGACCAACGGCGATCTGTACGCGGGTTCTGAACAGCTGTACCGCAGCCAGGACGGCCTCACCTGGACCGATATTTCCTCCGGATTCCCGGGTGGTGAGGCCTTCGTGACGGACCTGTTGGCCGAGCCGGGCGGGAGGCTGATCGCGGCCACCGATGAGTGGGGCATCCGATTTTCCGATGACGAGGGTGCCACATGGACCAATGCGAACACCGGCTTGGACGATGTGACAATGAACTTTATCCGCAAAGCCTCGAACGGCTATTACTTCACCGCCGATGGCTACAACCTGTATCGCAGCAATGACCTGACCGGCACCTGGGAGGTGATCAATACGGGGCTCACCGACACGGACATCGAGGAATTCGCCGCAGGCAATGGCAAGCTGTTCGCGATCACATACTCGGATGGCCTGTTCACGAGTGCCGACAATGGCGACACTTGGGACCTCTCGATCGATGAGGACTTCGAGAACGTGACCGTGAACGGGAACGAGGTGTATTGCGCAAGTCCTAATGGGACCACTGGCGGTGTGTATCGTTCACTGGACAATGGCGGTACCTGGACGAACATCGTGAACGGCCTGCCCATTGCCGAAGCGGACGAGGTGCACTACATGTCGAACGTAGGGGTCTTTGCCAGAGTGGAGGATGAGCTGTATACCCTGGACTTTAATGTGGTGGGAATTCCGGAAGCGACCAAGGACCGCTTGGATCTTTCCGCATTCCCAAATCCGTTCTCGGAAGTCACCTTCCTGCGTGTTGTTCTTTCCGAACCGGCGCAGGTCGCTCTGCGGATCATGAATGTGCATGGGCAGGTGGTGCAGGAACACGCATTGGGGAGCCTGGGAGCTGGCCGGTATGATGTCCCTGTCGCGGAGGAGCTGACGCCCGGAGTTTATGTGGTCACCGTGTTCGTCGGTGAACAGAACCGGAGCATGCGTCTGGTGAAGGCGGAATGAAGCATGGAGCTGGTGGTCACCGGTACTTCAGGTAGGCATGCAGGCTCACCGCCGGTCCATCGCCCGGGTTCGTGATGCTGTGCAAGCCCAGCCGGTCTTCGATGTAGCTGGTATCCTTCCGTTGGAACCGCTGCACGGAATAGGGCCTGGACATGGCAGCACTGATGAATCGGGATTCCTCCAGGGTCCCTTGCAACACCTTGATCAGTCCGCCACCTGAAGGATGCCCATGCACCGCGCAGGACTCACCGGCCTCCCACTGGATCAGCACCACTTTCAGATAGGGGTTGTCCACCAGGACCTGCCGGTGCTTCGGTTGGTCTGCAAGGTGGTCCCAGGCGCTGCGCGATAGTCGTTCGGCCTGGTCCAGGATGGCTTGGAAGCAGGTGGCGGTGTCCTCCGGAGCAGCCGTCATCGCTTTCACCTGAAGGCGGTAGCAAAGCAGCTCCAAGCTGGGTGTGGCCAGGCCGCGGATCTGACTGCGCAGCCGCTCAATGACCAATGCGAACCCTTGACCGATCGAAGAAGGAACATGAGGAAGTACGTGTGTGTGCATGATCGTTCGTGTTGGTGCTGCAAAGGAGCCGCCGCTCCACCCCTCAGGGACAGGCAGAACGGTCCAACGATCATGCAGATCGGGTCAGGCAAGGAAATTCAACAGGATGGTCGGAACACCAACGTGCGATGAAGAGCCAAGGAACTGGGTTCACGCCGATCCGCAGGGAACAGCATAGCACGAATGGTCCAGGAAGGTCCGGGCAGGAAGATCAGGGAGCCTCCACCACGGCGACTACTTCGCCGAAGCGATCCAGTTGCTCACCCTTTTCGAGCAGGCCATGCGTGTAGCTGAGTCGGTATTTCACCGTGCCGTCCACATTGCTCACCATGGCACGGCCATGCAGCTGATCGTTCTGGAATTGTACCTGTGCCGTCTCCTGGCCTTGCGCGTCGTATTGCCGCCAGGTCCCCTCGCGCTTGCCATGGAGAAAGGTTCCGCTTTCACGCACTGAGCCGTTGGAATGGTACGCCTCGTATCGGACCCAACCATCCTCGCCTTGGATGAACCGCTCCTGAGGAGCGGTCTGGTCGGCCGATGTCCGGTCCTGCGCTTGGAGCGTGGTCCCCAGCGCGAATACCGCGATGACAAGGAATTTTTTCATGGCCGTTGGGTTCTTTGACCCTACGAATATACATAAAACACATCCAAAGTTTACATTAAGTTAACACGATGGTCATCGACACCAACCTGTTCGATCCCTCAGAACGGACCGAGATCCTCAACCATCCGTCCCGATCGGCGCATTATCTTTCGGATATGTCCACCCGGGAGAACAACGTCAAGCTCTTGATGGATGAGGCCTTCCTGCGGATGGACTTCGTGCCGGAACAAAGCCTGATCCGCTTGGTATGGCACGGTCATGCCGGAAGCGGGCAGTATCGCTACGGCCTTGAGCGGGCATTGGCATTTGTGCGTAGCCATGGAGTACGGCGATGGCTCGCCGACCTGCGCGACATGACCGCCATTCTGCAGGAGGATGAGCAATGGGCCAACACCGTATGGTTCCCGCAGCTCTTCGGTACGGGCCTGGAGAAGATGGCCATCCTTCCCAGCCACGACTACTTCAACCAGACCAGCGTGCAGCGTTCGTTCACTGCGGTGGACGGACAGCTCACGTTCCAGGTGGCCTGGTTCGAGAGCGAGCAGGAGGCGCTGGATTGGCTGGGAAAGGCAGAGGCGCGCAGCGCGTAGGTCCGCGTGATCTTCAGTATGACCCCGGCACGTCCTCATCCACGATAAGGACAATGTCGGCGCGGTCGCGGTCCTCGTCAGAGAGGCGGTCCAAGTCGTCCGCCGTCACCGTGGCGATGGTGACCACCTTCAGCTCCGGGCGGGCCTGTTGCAGGTACCACCCGATGCCTTCATGGAAGTCGGAATGGTAGGTACCGTTGAAGTGCAGGAAGCGGCCGCCCTCCCGCAGGTGCATCAGAAGGAAATGGGCCATGGTGGCGTCCTTCAGCGCCTGGGCCTTCACCATGTCGGGACTGCCGTGGTCGCCCATCATGG
>JAGQVN010000036.1 GCA_020437905.1 Flavobacteriales bacterium | reverse complement strand
TGGCGGCTTCGACGATCGTCCCGTTGTCCGGGACCGTGAACGGCATGCTCCGGGGGGGTACGCCTCCCAACGACCTATGTTCGGGGGCTTTGGTGGAAGTACTGGACCCGAACACCACCCTGACCCGGATGGGTAACAGCGCAAATGCCACGGATGACGCTGGCTTCGGTGCACCGATGGTCTGGGAGGGCTTTACACTGAACCAGTGCCTGGATGTGACGATCGATCTGTGTGGTACGGCCCCTGCATTCGCCAACACCTTCATCAACCTGAAGGTGGGTTGCCCCGGTCTGACCAATCTTGCCACCGCCTCCTCCTCGGACCTGACCACCTGTGTGGATGCCAATCCCACGGTCTTTTTCCCCAACCTGGGTGCGGGCACGTACTATTTCCCGGTCATCGGTGAACCCGGCTCGGTTGGACCATATACGCTGAACATCACGGGTGTCCCGTGCGCTGCTCCGCCTCCTGCGAATGATGATTGCTCGGGCGCCATTGCCCTGACGCCAGGGACCACGTGTGTCCCGGTGCTCGGAGATTGCAATGGTTCCATCGATTCCGGTGTTCCAAATTCCTGCTCCGGGGATGTGAGCGATGATATCTGGTTCTCTTTCCAGGCGATGGATACCGAACATACCATCATTGCCGATCCCAGCGGTGGTTACGATGCGGCCATTGAGCTGTTCACCGGAACATGTGGCGCCTTGATCAGTGCCCAGTGCGAGGACATCGCCTTTTCGGGCCAGCCCGAGACCATGGACATCACAGGGCTTACCATCGGAGAGACTTATTACTTCAGGGTCTATGATTGGTACGCCGGTCAGCCGCCTTCCACGACCATTGAAGTGTGCGTATTGATGGCTGGTGGCAGCGGACCGGTCAATGACCTGTGCGCTGACGTGCCGGTCGACCAGCTTGATCCAGGAAGCACCTTGAACTATGCGGGGACGACCATGGGCGCCACTAGCGATATGGATGCGGTGGCCTCCTCCACGCTGGACGACCTGGTGCCCAAGGTATGGCACGCGTTCAGCCTGCAGGAATGCGCTTCAGTGACGGTCGAGTATTGCGGGAGTTCCATGCTGTTCGATGAGGTTTACTCGGCCTTGAGCACCAGCTGTCCGGCGGATGATCCGGTCGTTTTGGCCTCGAACGTCGCCTTTACCTGCGTGGATGGGAACGCCGTGATCGTGTTCGCATACCTGGATCCGGGGACCTATTATCTCCCCGTGGGCCAGTTCGGACCCGGCTCTACCGGTGCATATACCCTTTCCATATCCGCGGTATCCTGCCCGCCACCACCGGCGAACGACGATTGTGCAAGCGCTGAGGCATTGCAGATCCATGCTTCGCTGGATTGTCCTGCCGAGGCGGTCGCCGGCAACAATGCCCTGGCCGACCAGGATGGTACGGACCCAAGCTGCGATAACACCAGCGGCCTGTATCGCGATGTGTGGTACACTTTCAACAGCTTCACCAATACCGAGGTAACGATCAACTTCGACCCAGGTACGATGTCCGATTGGGCGATCGTGGTCACCGAGGGTTGTTCCGGTGCTGAAGTGGCCTGCGAGATCACACCGCTGGTGCCGGTCGTCGTACAGACCATGGCCAATACGGATTATGTCGTCCGGGTCTACTCGAACACGGAGTTCGGCATTGGAGGGGATTTCACCATCTGCCTGGTCGGCAATTTCCCCACATCGGTCAGGGAGAACAGGTCCTCGGATTGGGTCGTATTCCCGAACCCGGCAACGGACGAGGTGAACATCCGTTCAGGATTGGACGGCATGGAAGGCATGCTTGAGCTCATCGATGGTACCGGTCGTGTCGCACGCAGCCAGCGCGTGAACCTGCAACCCGGCCAGGTGATCACGATCCGCACCCGCGGACTGGCGGAAGGGCTGTATACCATCCGCATGACCGGCGATCGAGGGGTCGCAGAGCGGCTGATCGTGCTTAAATAGCCCCATTGGGCAGTGATCGAAGGGGGCGGGCCTGGGTCCGCCCCTTCCATTTGGAAGGGATCCCTTACATTTTCCGTCCTTTTCGCGAAACCATGGATCGAACTTCATTCCTATCGTTGGCTGGCTTTTTCACCGTCCTGCTTATCCCTGCAGTTGGCTGGGCCCAGGTGCCTGTCAATGATTCCTGCGCGTTTGCCACTCCTTTGACGGTCAATGCGACCGCCGATTGTCCGTTCCAAGGCGTAGCTGGGGACAACAGCCAGGCGACCTTCTGGGGCATTGAACCGATCTGTGATGGGGGTTCCAGCCTGGGGTATGCGGATGTGTGGTACTCCTTCAACAGCGGCAATGCTACGGAAGTGGATATCGAGTTGCTGATCGGCACCATAGCTGACTGGGGAGTGGAGGTCCTGGATTCATGCGACGGGAATTCGGTCGTCTGCTTCACGTGGCCCCTGCTCAGCAGCACGGCGCAGGTCGTGCCGAACACGAGCTATCTCCTGCGTGTGTTCACCAACCTGGATTTCGATGACCCGGGGACCTTCAACATCTGTGTGAGCTCCATGGCTCCACCGCCGGATTGTGAAGGGGCCAACGTGAAGACGAGCGACCAGCAAACGTTGCTGTTCGTTTGTAGTGATGGCATCCCCGATCCCATAACAATGGCCAACACCTCGCCTTCGCTCCCTCCTTCGGAATATGGCTATGTGATCACGGACACTATGGGGATCATCGAGTTCGCAGATATAAGTGGCGTGTTCGATGCGGATACGCTCCGGGTGGATGAACATTGGGTCCATGGCTTTTCGTACATCGGGAATATCAGCGGGAACGTACCTGGCAACCGGCTGAACGACATTGAGACCGACGGTTCCTGCATCGACTTCAGCGACAACTACGTGCAGTTGTTCGTGGAACTGTGCACCAGCGTGCCTTTGGTGACCGCCGAAGGTTGGTCGGTATATGGCTTGGGGTCCGACCGGTTGCTCGTCGAGCATCCTTCAGTAAGTGCGGGCTTTTCGTTGGAGATCGTCGACCTGATGGGCAGGACATGCCATCAGAAAGGGTATCGCTCCTCCGGTGATCGGACCCTGATCGAGCTCCCGATCGGAATGGCTGCCGGCATGCACGTGGTCCGTGTGCTGCATGCAGGAGTACCGGTCGCGGTAATCAGGGTCCTGCTTTAGGGAACTTTTCTCTCGCTTGAAGGGTATAAGCGGAACACACCTTCCGCCATGCCTACCCTCAAACACGTACTTCCTTGTGCGATTGCCTTGGTGGCCGTCATCCCCACGCTGTCCGCACAGCAAGGCCCTCTGCTTCCCGTCATTGGAAAAGTGACGGACGGTGAGGCGAAGTTGCCGGATTGTACCATCATCGCGTTCAAGGATAATGTCGCGATGGATACCCTGGTGACCGGAAAGAACGGCAAGTTCGACCTGGCCCTCGAACTTCAACACACGTACGGGATCGAATTCCGGGCCGAAGGATATGTGCCCAAGCGCATCCTCGTGGAGACCGCTTTCCCGCATGAAGAGGAGGATATCTTCTTCGAGCCGCTGGTCATGGACATCAGTTTGCTGCTGAAAGAGAAGTACGAAGGGGTGGATGCCGATGTGCTTGACTTCCCCTTTGCCATCGTTCGATTCGACAAGGGCCAACAAGCCTTTGTCCAGGACCGCGACTATACGATGGGCATGCAGCGCGCCAATGGTGCCTTACTGCTCATGGCAGCCAGGGCACGGAAGGAGTGAGCGTGAAATGGGGCTCCATGGTGCTTGGCTAACTTAGGGCCCAAGCATCCTTCAGCCATGAGCATACGCCGCCCCTTCAACCTGAGCGATTGGATCCAGGAGAATCGCGATCTGCTGAAACCCCCGGTTGGGAACAAGAACCTCTATGCCGATGCAGGCGACTATATCGTCATGATCGTTGGTGGGCCCAATGCGAGGAAGGACTATCACTACAACGAGACGGAGGAGCTGTTCTATCAGTTGGAGGGGGACATCAACGTGAGGATCCAGGAGGATGGCAAGGCGGTGGACATTCCGATCCGGGCAGGGGAGATGTTCCTCTTGCCGGCCAAAGTGCCGCATAGCCCCATGCGAGGCGAAGGTTCGGTGGGGCTGGTCATTGAATGCAAGCGGAACGACCGGGAGATGAAGGATGGTCTGCTCTGGTTCTGCGAGCAATGCAACAACAAACTGCACGAGACCTACTTTGTGTTGAACAATATCGAGAAGGACTTTCTACCCCGGTTCAAGGAATTCTACGCCTCCGAGGAGCTGAGGACCTGCCGGTCCTGTGGGCATGTCATGGAGACCGATCCGCGCTTCACCTGAGCCCTTCCCCATTGCTGCGCGTTCTGTCATGGACATCCCTACGCTCGATATACCGTAGCGCATCCCGGGTATCGGTTTGCGTTCAGACTATCCGGACGCATCCTTCCCGACCAACCTGTTCCGGAGCAAGAAGGGAGAGAACGGCCTCAGGAACCTGGCGGCCGATCGCCCGGACTCGAAGGAGCCGCTGACCGAATGGGGTGGATGGCCGGATGGGGCGTTCACCTTGTGCAGCTGCAGAGCACTGCACGTGTGTGTCTGGGGGAGATACGGAAAGCTCAGGAACTATCGGACGAGGTTCACATGCCCGAACAAGGTCCCGCCATCGCCCGAGTATTCCTGATAATCGACGCGCCACACATAGGTATCGATAGGTGAAAGGACACCGTTGTACGTCCCGTCCCAACCTTCGCGCAGGTCATCGGACTCGAAGATCTTCTCGCCCCATCGGTTGAAGATGAGCAGGCTGAAATCCGCGATCTCGGTGCCCAGCACCAGGAAACGATCATTGATGCCATCACCGTTCGGCGTGAAGGTGTTCGGGGCGTACAAAGAGCCGACGACAATGACAGAAGCTACGTCAGTGGCGGTGCAACCATTGGTGTCCGTCAGGGTCACAGTGTACGTGGCAGTGGTCGGTGGCTGAACGATCGGGTCGGCGATCAACGGGTCGCTCAGGAAGGCGGTCGGGTCCCAGGAGAACGTCCCATTGCCACTAGCTTGGAATTGACCTGAACCCACGTAGCCCAGGTACACGTCCGGGCCGGCATCCACCGTGGGCACCGGGTGTACATCGATGCTCACGGATGCTTCATCCACACAGCCGAACATATCGGTCACAGAGACCGTGTATGCAATGGGTGACTGCACTGCGGCAAGTGGGTCCGCGATCAGTGGGTCGTTCAATCCCGATGGTGGGCTCCATACATAGGAGACACCCCCTGAAGCATGCAAGTGCGCCACACCTCCCACACACAGCACCGTATCCGGCCAGGCTTGTGCTTCGGCCTCTCGCACCTCCACGAACACACTGTCCAGGATACTTCCGCAGGTATTGGTGAGGGTGACCCAGTAATACATGGAGGCAGGTGGGCTCACGAATGGATCGGGAATGTTCAGGTCGGTGATACCGATTGCGCTTTGCCACGCGTAGGTATCGCCTCCGGAAACCTGGAGCTGGACTGCATCCCCGAGGCAAACAGCAGTATCCTCGGACATCGGGGAGGGCGCATTGAACTGAACGGTCACCAGCAAGGAATCCTCGCCTGGGCATCCCTCAGGGGAGGTGATCTGAACGTGCATCCACGCGGTATCGGGAGGAAAGGCCAAGGGTGTAGGGCTGCTCGGATCGTCCACCCATGCGGCTGGTGACCACATATAGGTGCCTCCACCGAATGCCGAGATCTGAACGCTGTCCCCAACGCACATGATCGTATCGGGACCAGCGAACACGATGGGTTCGGCGAACACGATCGGGACCTGCACCGTGTCCGTGCCGCATTGATCGGTGACGGCCACCTCATACACCATCGGTCCAGGCGGGCTGGCGAACGGGTCGGCCACGGTGCTGTCGCTCAGGAAGGCGCCTGGGCTCCAGGCAAAGGCATAGCCACCACCGGCCTGCAATTGGACCATGGCTCCGGGGCACAAGGGGGGCACGCTGTCCACCGCAGCATCCAGTGGGTCCACCACCTCAATGGTCACCCATGCCGTATCACCAGGTGTACAACCCAAGGTATCGCTCAAGATCATGGTCACCGTATAGATGCCGGGTTGCGCATAGATGTGGTCCGGTTCCATTTCGGTGCTCGTGGTCATATCCCCGAAGTCCCAGAAGTAGTCGTTCCCTCCTGAGCTCAAGTTCAAGAACTGTACGGTATCGGGGTGGCAAACGAAGTTGGGCCCATCGATCTGTACGGTCGCCACGGCCTGGGTCAGGTTGAACTTGAACACGCCAAGGTTGCAATTGGAGCTGCCATTGGTCTGACTCCATGCGCCCGGCGTGGTCGGCAGGTCGTCGTTGCTTCCGCATCCTGCACATACGGCCTGATACACGTTGCCGTCCTTGTCGAACCGGCTCGTACCGCCATCCACATGTTCACTGCTTTGAAGACCCCCAAAGAAGGTCGCATAGTCAAGGGCATCAGCATCGGGTTCCAACACCATCAGGTAGAAGTCCGAGCCGTTCGTGTCGTCCTGAAAAGCCCCCGGGGTGGTGGCAAGGCCCACGGTGCTGCTGCTGTTCGGCACGGCGTTGTTGTTCACCACACCACCCCAACAACTGAAATAGATCTGCCTGCAATCGCTGACCAGAAAAGCCGAGGGTGACAGGTCCTCCGTACCGGTACCGGATCCCACCACGGTGCTCCAAAGCGAGCTGCTCAGGTCATGGCTCAGCTTCTGAATGAATTGCGAGCTACCGGGTACGGCGTATTTGCCTGGAGTGATGGGGTAATTGCCATGAGTCTGGCCTACCACGTATACATCGTCCTGGGGGTCCAGCTGCACGAAATAGGACTGATCGTAGGCACCGGTGCCCAGATAGGTGCTGGAAATCAGGCTGTTGCCGTTGCCCGTGAACCGAGCGACCCATCCATCCACGTCACCGTTGCTGGTGGCATCGAAGGGCACCCCGGCCAATGGTATGTCGGAGCTTGTGGTCCCACCGGTGATGAATATTTCGCCAGCGCCATCGAACTGGACCCCGTATCCCGAATCCGTGCCGGAGCCTCCAAAGAAGGTGGCCCACTGCAGGGTGGTAAGTCCCGGGTCCAATCGAAGTGCATAGGCATCCTGATCCCCGCCTTGATAGGAACCGAAGGGAGCCGCTACGGTCGGGGCATCAACACTGTTGGTCGAGGTCGCAATGACCGGCCGCTCCAAAAGGTCCAAGGCGATCTCGCCTCGAAAGGCATCGCCATAGTTGTAGGCGGTGGGAAGGGTATTGTTCAAACCGTCGTTGGCCGTCCCACCGACATACGTGCTGCCGATCAGTGAGCCACCGTCCGCTGCCAAATGGATCACGGCGATATCC
>JAGQVN010000366.1 GCA_020437905.1 Flavobacteriales bacterium | reverse complement strand
GGGTAATCACCATGCGTCCGGTCCGTGAGTATGCTCCGCTCCGCACCGTATATAGGTAGATCCCCTCGCCCAGGCCCTGAGCATCGAAGACCCAGCGGTTCACACCTTGCTTTCCCGCCAGACTGGACGAGCGGACAAGTCCACCGAGGATATCATGTACCACGATCTCCACCGTTCCCGCACGTTCGAGATCGAACGTTACGATCGTCCGCTCGGAAAAGGGGTTCGGAGCCACACTTACTTCTTCCGTCAGTGGCTTGTTCTCGGTGATACCCACCGTGTTCGGCCCTATGGTAATGCTGTATCCGGTGAATTCGTACGGGATGGGAAGCGCGGATCCAAAGACTACCGCAAAAGCGGTCACATCAATGGTCAGCGGGAAGGTGCCGACCTGTGTCGGTGTGCCCTCGAGCAGCCCGCACCCTAGGACACCGGTCAAGTAGGTGCAGGAATTGTTCGTCTGCGAGTTGCAGAAGACCTGGACCCCGGGTGGCATCCCCACAATGGCGTTCAACTGCACGGAATCCAGGGCGACCCCTGCGAACTGGGGATCGATCTCACCAGCATCCGTTGGAACAATGAGGTTCATCGTGTCCGAGTAGAACACGTTCACCATGCCATCCATGAAGTTCGTGATCGTATCGGGCCACACACCGAATACACTATCCGCATAAAGCGGGTTCGGTGTGCAGGGCTGTGCCAGACAGGCGGATGCCATGCCAAATAATGACAGGGAGAGTAGGGTTGTTCTCATGTATCGGTTATTGGTCCTTGTTCACATCCTTTTCGATCTCCTCCATGAAAAGCAGGTCGACCGCTTCATTGAGCGTGGGGGTGATCGAAAGGACACTTTCCAGCTGGGAGATCTGCACCAATTTTTGAACGGGTTCCTGGAGGCCACACACCACGAGCGTGCCGCCCACGCTCTTGCACAGGCGATTGGCCACCAGCAAGGCGCTCAATCCACTCGAGTCACAATAGCGGGTCTTGGCCAGGTCGATGATGACGTTCCGGACACCCGTCTTGTTCAGGTACACCAGCTCGCTCTTAAGCTCCGGAGCACAGGTGGTGTCCAGCTTGTCCACCGCGGTGGTGACCAGCGTGTATCGCTCCTTATCCTCTATGGTGAAGTTCATGGTCGTCTCCTAAAGCCTTGGCACCAAAGATAACCAGTGCCGTGAATGTCAAACGCGTGTCCGATCGGCACCTGCATCCATGGGGATACGGCCAGCCAGCAGATAGAGAACGGCCATCCGGATGGCCACCCCGTTCTCCACCTGGTCGAGGATGATGCTGGCACCGGAATCGGCGACCTCACTGGTGATCTCGACGCCGCGATTGATCGGTCCGGGGTGCATGATAACCAACTCCTTTCCCAGCCGTTCGTATCGTTGCAGGTCAAGTCCATACCGCATGGAATACTCCCGCAGACTGGGAAAGAAGGTCGGACCGGAATGGTCCTGTCGTTCCATCTGGATGCGCAGCATGTTGGCCACATCGCACCACGCCAGGGCCTTGTCCAGATCATGCTCCACCTTGACGCCCAGTTCGGCGGCGTGGGGAGGAATGAGCGTCGGGGGACCACAGAGCATCACCTCGGCCCCCAGCTTCCGCAGGCAGTGGATGTTGCTGAGCGCGACCCGGCTGTGGAGGATATCGCCCACGATCGCCACCTTCACGTTCTTCACCCGACCGAGCCGCTCGCGGATACTGTACACATCCAACAAGCCCTGTGTGGGGTGCTCATGTGTGCCATCCCCGGCATTGATGATCCGTGCGTTCACGTGTTTGCTCAGGAACACGGCCGCACCCGGGTCGGGATGGCGCATGACCACCATGTCCACCTTCATCGCCAGGATGTTGTTGACCGTGTCCACCAAGGTCTCCCCTTTCTTGACACTGGAGGAAGAGCTGCTGAAGTTGATCACATCGGCACTGAGCCGTTTCTCGGCCAATTCAAAGCTGATCCGCGTACGCGTACTGTTCTCGAAGAAAAGATTGGCGATGGTGATGTCCCGAAGCGATGGTACCTTTTTGATCGGCCGACCGAGCACTTCCTTGAACCCATCGGCTGTCCGGAAAATGAGGTCGATATCCTCGGGGGCGAGTTCCCGGATGCCGAGGAGATGTTCGGTGCTCAGGGTATCGCTCATGTCCGCGCTGATTCCGTTCCTGCCGTGTGAAGGAGCACCCGGTCCTGGCCTTCCTCCTCCTTCCATTCCACGATGACCCGCTGTCCCGCGATGCTGTCCACCCAACGCCCCACATAATCCGGCGCTACAGGCAATTCGCGTTCGAACCTGCGATCGATCAGGACCAATAACTGGACCGCGGACGGGCGTCCGAAGCTGAGCATGGCATCCATGCCGGCCCGCACGCTCCTTCCCGTGAAGAGCACATCGTCCACCAATACCACCCGCCTTCCATCCAAGCCGATCTCGAGCTCCGTGGAACTGGGTGCCAGGGGCGTACTTCGGCGTCGGAAATCATCCCGATGGAAGGTGATATCGAGTTCCCCGTGAAGGAATTCGTTGTGACCCAGTATCCTGCGCAACTCCTTTCGGAGCCTTCTGGAAAGGAAGACCCCCCTGGGTTGAAGGCCGAGGATCACCGTGCTGCGCAGGTCCCCATGATCCTCGATCAATTGGTAGCACAACCGCTGGATGGTAAGCCCAAAGCCTATGCTCTCCAGGATGGGTACCGCCTGCATCTTGAACGGCGAAGATAGCTGGTGTGAACGACGAGGCGCCACGCAAAAAGCCCCTGCTTGTCGGCAGGGGCTTGTCGCATCCGGTAGGGCTGGCTTATTCGCCGTCCTCTTTCTTGTCCTTCTTCTTCGTGGCGGCCTTCTCCTTGTCCTCCATGGCGCTCTTGAGGTCGCCCAAAACTCCCAGGTCACCAAGCGTGCTCTTCTCCACCTTCTCGTTCAAGGCTTTCACACTGGCGCTCTGACCTTGGCCATCGTCACTTTTGCGACGCTTGCCGGAAGCTGCGGCGGTCTCGGTCTCATCGCCTTCCTCGAAGGTGCGGGTATGGCTCAACACGATGCGGCGTGCATCGCCATTGAACTCAAGCACCTTGAACTTCAGCTTCTCCTCCAGGGCGGCCTTGCTGCCATCCTCCTTCTTGAGGTGCTTGGTGGAAACGGTGCCTTCGACCCCGTAGGGCAGTGCCACGGTGAAGTTGTTCCCACTGCGGGCGATCAGCGTGCCTTCGTGCTCACTACCGACCGTGAACGTACCGGCGAATACCTCCCAAGGGTTCTCTTCCACCTGCTTGTGACCGAGGCTCAGACGTCGGTTCTCTTTGTCCACTTCCAGGACCTGGACCTCCACCTCATC
>JAGQVN010000365.1 GCA_020437905.1 Flavobacteriales bacterium | reverse complement strand
TGGAAACAGGTGCGTGCACGCTGCAACGAGGAACTTGGGGACTACCTGTGGTTCGTGGCGGAGCGGGAGTGAACGAAGCCGAACACCACACGGGGCCACGGACCGGATCCGGCGAACGTCATAGCTTCGACGCTCATCCAGGACCCATGAAAAAGCTGCTACCCCTCGCTGCGATCCTTTGTTGTGCGCTGCCTGCCCGCGCACAGCTGACCATCACCGACAGCCTGAGTACCGCCGACCTGGCCTCCCTGCTCGAGGGCCTGAACGTGAGCATCGTGAACCTGACGGTGAACTGCGATCCCGCAGCGCACGGGCAGTTCTCCGGGATCAGCGAGGTACCCATCACCAACGGCCTGGCGCTGAGCACGGGTCGCGTGGACGACATGGCGGGTCCGGTCGGCGACTTCGCCGCCACGGCCATCGGCACGCCCGGTGATGCCGACCTGGACGTGCTGGCCAATGGCGGCCCCACCTTCGATGCCTGCGTCCTGGAGTTCGACTGCATTCCCCTGGGTGATACGCTGCTCTTCAATTTCAGCTTCGGCAGTGAGGAGTACCCGGAGTTCGCTCCGAGCTCGTTCAACGACGTGTTCGCCATCTGGCTCAGCGGACCGGGCATCGGAACGCCGGTGAACGTGGCCACGATCCCGGGTGGCATCCCGGTGAGCATCAACAACGTGAACGCCACCACCAACCCCGCCTACTTCGTGGACAATGAAGCCATCCCCGGGGTGGACTTCAGCTACGATGGCTTCACGCAGAACCTCACCGCCTTCGCCGTGGTGGTGCCCGGCAGCACCTACCATTTCAAGGTGGCGGTCGCGGACGTTTCGGACGGGGTCTGGGACTCCGGTGTGTTCCTGGAGGCCTTCAGCTTCCGCAGCGTCATGGGCCTGAGCACCGCAGTGCACGAGCAGGAAGGGAACGGGCTGCAGGTCCTGACAGGCCCGGAAGCGACCTACCTGTTACTGCCTTCGGATATGAGCGGTGCCATGTTGCGTGTCCATGACATCTCTGGTCGCGCGGTGCGTTCCTTGCGTGCCAGCGGCGACCGCATCCGATTGCCCATGGATGGCTTGCCGGAAGGCATCTATTCGGCACAGGTGCTGAACGGCAGGGACGCCATGCAAGTCACCTTTCACCACGGACGGTAGGCACCTTTCGCGCCCAGCGCGGTGGAGCAGAACATGGAAAGGCGGTGACCGGATCCGGATCCGAGGGCCATACCTTGCTCTCCATGGAAAGCAGGATCACACTGGGGCATAGCACCTTGAACATCGGCCGGATCGGGCTGGGTTGCATGGGCATGTCGGAGTTCTACGGCTCCTTTGATGAAGAAAAGTCCGTCCGTACCCTGCACAAGGCGCTCGATCTCGGGGTCGACTTCTTCGATACGGCCGACATGTACGGATCCGGAGCCAACGAGGAACTGCTGGGCCGTGCGTTCAAGGGCCGGCGGGACCGGCTGGTGCTGGCCACCAAGTTCGCCGTGATGCGCGGGCCCAAGGGCGAATTCCTCGGGCTGAACGGCAAGCCGGAATACATCCGGGAGGCCTGCGAGAAGAGCCTGAAGCGATTACAGACCGAACGCATCGACCTGTACTACATGCATCGGAAGGACCCGAAGGTGGCCATCGAGGACATCGTGGGCACCCTGGCCGAACTGGTGCATGAGGGCAAGGTGAAGGCCATCGGTCTGTCGGAGGTGGACCCCGACACGCTGCGTCGGGCACATGCGGTCCACCCCATCACCGCGCTCCAGACCGAATAATCGCTGTGGAGCCGGGAACCGGAACAGGAGCTGTTCGGGGTGTGCAAGGAGCTTGGCATCACCTATGTGGCCTACAGTCCGCTCGGTCGCGGTTTCCTGACCGGGGCGATCAAGAGCCGGGCCGACCTGGCCGCGGATGATTGGCGACTGACCCTGCCCCGCTTCACCGAGGAAGCGATCCAGGAGAACCTGCGCTTCGTGGAAGTGCTCGACGAGATGGCACGCGACAAGGGTGTGACCAAGGCGCAGCTTGCCCTGGCCTGGGTTCTGAAACAGAACGAAGGCCTGGCAGCGATCCCCGGCACCCGTCGGATCGAGCGGCTGCAGGAGAACCTGGGGGCTTACGACGTGGACCTGAGCGCGGATGAACTGGAGGCCATCGATGCAGCCATGCCTGCCGAGACCGTGGGAACGCGCTACTGATCGGGGCGATCCTCGTCATTCAAAGAGGTATACCACCTCGTAGTGCAGGCGTGAACTGCCCACAGGTGCGACGCTCTCGAGATTGAACTTGAGCGTGGCCGGACCATCGGTGTTGAAGGCTTTGATCGTGGCCATGGTGGCGTAGGAGGCATCACCGGTGCTGATCCATTTCCCGTCGGTGACCTTGATGGCTGGTCTGGGACGGATGCCTGTGTCCTTGAAGGTCGGTGAGAAACCCGTGGCCGCCATCAGGATCATCTTGCCTTGGTCCCCCGTGCACGGTCCTTCCACCAAGGTGATGCGGTAGTCCACGTTCACGGCGACCTCGGTGGACAAGCTGTCGATGGGCTGGGAAAAGCGCCACTCGAAGCGGTAGGTGGCATGGCACCTTTGGTCGCCAGCCTGCTTCACCTTGATCGTGGCCTCCAGGTTGCCGCCCGTGGCGTTCAGCATAACGCGCTTCGGCAACACACTTTCCTCCGGTCTGCTGCCCGGCACCTGATAGGGACCGGTGATGATGTCCTTCAACAGCAAGTGCCCGGATTGCGCAACCGCCGGGGAAGAGCCCTGCCAGGCGACAAGGAGTAGAGGTAACGCGAGCAACAGGGTGTTCATGGTGCGACGTGTGCTATGGCTTGTTGAAACTACGGAACCTGGAAAGACCCGGGCAACGCTCGCCGATCCTCACGTCTTACTTTGGAAAGCCGAAATTCCCGATCATGAAGCATGGCTACGCGCTGATCCTCTTCGTCTTCCAGGCAATTGCCGGATCCGCGCAATACACGATACCCGACCCCGCCTTCGCGGCCGAGTTGCAGCTGATCGTACCGAACGCGATGACCGGGAACGTGCTGGATGAGACGCATCCGGACGTACTTGCCCTGACCACCATGCTGGTGGGGGGCGCGAACATCACGGACCTGGATGGCCTGCAATTCTTTGTATCGCTGGTGGAGTTGAACTGTTCCCAGAACGAGCTGACCCAATTGCCGGACCTGCCACCGGGCCTCGAGGAACTTCGCTGCAACGGCAACGACCTGACCGCCCTGCCTCCTCTGCCGGCCACGCTGTCCAACCTGAGGTGCGGTTCCAACCAGCTGACCGCATTGCCCACCTTGCCACCGGCACTATCCTACCTGGACTGCGCGCAGAACCAGTTGGGCGCGTTGCCGACCCTGCCGAACGGGCTCGGCTCGCTATACTGCGGCAACAATCTGCTCACTTCCCTGCCCACGTTGCC
>JAGQVN010000364.1 GCA_020437905.1 Flavobacteriales bacterium | reverse complement strand
TATCAGTTACTTCGAACGGAAGAACTACCTCACCCAGGAGCGCTATGACTACAAGCCTTTCGTGGTCAAATTGGATACGGCCTCACTACAGGTCGTCGGCGTTCCGATCTACGTCCAGATCGATCGCGACCAGGGTACGTATCGGGTGACCGCGGAGGGCAAGAACGTGGAACTGTACAATGTCCAGCAGGAGCTCATTTCGGACCTGTTCATTGAGGAGGTGGCCATTGATCAGGTCGCACGGATCGGGGAACCTTTTGTTGGCGATCACCTCAGCTTCACGATAGAATTCCCGGAGGATCGGAAGTACTCGTCGGACAGTGAGTATTTCTTCTACATCAACAGTCTGTCCGGTAATGTCGGTTACTACCGGGGCAAACTTTCGGTCGCTCCCATCAGTGAAGCCAGCAATATCGTGAAGCTTTCCTCCCCCGGGGAGGTGGTCAGTAAGGAACGCGCGTTCCTGAGCAAATTGATGGAGACCTATCTCGAGGTCGAACTGTACAAACAACAACAGAAAGGGTTGAAGACCATCAACTTCATCGATGCCCAGATCGGCAATGTTTCGGATTCGTTGAAACAGGTCGAATCTTCCATGGAGTCGTTCCGTGGGCAAAGCGGCGGCATGATGAGCGCTGGCACAACGTCCGATGCCCTTTTCCTGGAGCGTTCCCGTTTGGAGGATGAGCGGTCGGCGGTCATGCAGAAACGCCAGTACTGCCTGACCATTCTGGAGAAATTAAGGGCTTCGGATGACTTTCGGAACGTGGCTGCTCCATCCAGTTCCGGCATCGACGATGCGGTTCTGAACAGCCTGGTCATTCAGCTTACCGATCTCTATGCGGACTTGGCCGCTCAGAACCTGTCAACGGTCCGAAGCAATCCGACCATCATTGCGATGGAACGGAAGATCAAGAACATCAAGGCTTCCCTCGTCGAGACCGCCGAGGGACTGGTCAGCCAGGCGGATATCAGCCTGAACGAGCTGAATCGTCGGCTTGGTTCCATCAATTATCAGTTCAACCAACTTCCGGAGAACGAGCGCAGATTGGTGAACATTGAACGACAGTTCAAACTGAGCGACAATCTGTACAACTATCTTATGGAGAAACGTGCCGAGGCCGGCATCGCGATCAATTCCGATCAGATCGACAAGTTCATCGTGGACGAGCCCCGTCTGGACAGCGGGGAGCCCCTTGCACCGAACAAGAAGATGGTCCTCGGGGGTGCCGTGTTCATGGCTTTGTTGCTGCCAGCGCTCCTGATCATCCTGCTCGATTTCTTCGATGATCGGGTAAAGAGCCTTGAGGAGGTCAAGAGGATGACGGCGATTCCCCTGCTCGCCACGATACCCGGAGCGAAGAAGAAGCGCGTTCTCCCGTCCGAACCGAAATCGATACTGGCTGAGGCGTTCCGCACGGTGCGGATCAACCTGGAATACCTGGGACATGGTCGCGAACGGAAGGTGATCGGTCTCACCTCCTCCAGCAGTGGAGAGGGCAAGACCTTTTGTGCCTTGAATCTCGCCACCGTGCTCGCGATCAGTGGGAAACGTACGATCGTGGTGGATGCTGATATGCGAAGACCGAGGTTGGCGGATTCGTTGGGCTTTGAGGAGGGTCCGGGGCTGTCCAGTTATCTGATCGGTGGTTGTACGATCGATGAACTTGTTCGCAGTACGGATATTGAAGGGCTCGATGCGATCAATGCTGGACCGATACCTCCGAACCCGCTGGAATTGGTCGAGCTGCCGGCCATGAGCGAGCTTATGGCCCGGTTGAAGGAGCGTTACGATCGTATCGTGATCGATGCAGCTCCGATGGGACTGGTGAGCGAGTTTCTGATCCTGATGCGCCATACGGATGTCAATCTCTTCGTGGTCCGTGAAGGCTATACCCAGAGGCGCTCTCTCCGCTTGATCAGCGAGATGTTCGAGGAGAAGAAGATCGACCAGGTGGAACTGTTGCTCAATGATGTGAAGAACGGGCAGACGTACGGTTCAGGGTACTATACCAACTAGCCGTCGCTGAGCCCGTCATGATCAGGACCGAAGGGTTCCGCAAATACTTCAAGAACACTTCCTGGCTCTTCAGCGAACGTGTACTGCGTTTGCTGATATCACTTGTCGTTGGCGTTTACGTTGCACGCTACCTGGGCGAGTCGCTTCTGGGCAAATTGAGCTATGCAACGGGCTTCATCGGCTTGTTCTTCTCCCTGACCGGTATGGGGGTGGATGCGATATTATCCAGGGACCTGGTGAAGCATCCCGAACGTCGTGACCTGCTCCTAGGCTCAGCGGCGGTCATCAAGCTGTTCGGCTCCCTGATCTTTCTGGTCATTGTGGTCGGGGCCACCTTCATCAAGGATATGGAACCGCTGACCGCGTCCCTTATAGTCATCATTGCCCTGGCCGAGCTGTTCCGGCCCTTCGGAGTGATCGAGTTCCAGTTCATGGCCGAGGTACAGGCCAGGAAGGCGGTGCATGTGCAACTGGGCCAGTTGATCGTGAGCGCGATCGTCAAGGTGGTCCTGGTGCTGATCGAAGCACCCTTGATCTACTTCGCATGGGTGTACGTCCTGGAATCGTTCCTGCTTTCGGTCGGATATGTGTGGTTGTACGAACGTGCTCATCATGTTCGGTCCTGGCGTGTCGATCGGTCCATGTTGCGGTACCTGCTTGTTCAATCATGGCCGATGCTCATTTACAGTGTCGCGCTGCACTTCCAGGCTCGCGTGGACCAGGTGATGATAGGTGACATGCTCATGTCCAGGGCTGGTGAAATGGAGGCTTTCAGCGAGGTGGGTCAATATTCCGTGGCGCTCAAGATGATCGAGACCTTCGGGTTCCTTCCGGTGGTGGTGCAGATGTCCCTTGCACCGGCCATCACACGTGCAAAAGTGGAAAGCGAGGAATTGTACGCGGACCGGTTGCTGAACCAGTACCGCCTGATGTTCATGCTGTTCCTGGTCACGTCGATCCCCCTTTTCCTGATCGCCGAACCGGTCGTGGTGCTGTTGT
>JAGQVN010000035.1 GCA_020437905.1 Flavobacteriales bacterium | reverse complement strand
GCCTCCACTGTGGTCACGGGAACCTCGATCCGTTCACTGTGCATGGCATGGTCCTCCATGCGCTCGGACTTCACCGGCTTGAACGTACCTGCACCCACATGCAGGGTGAGCTCGATCCGTTCATGTCCGGCCTTGCTCAAGTCCGCAAATAGGTCGGGGGTAAAATGGAGTCCGGCGGTCGGGGCGGCCACTGACCCCTCACGCACCGCAAAGACCGTCTGGTAGCGTTCCGTGTCGTCCGTCTCGGCGTCGCGGTCCATATAGGGAGGCAAGGGCACCTCTCCCACGGTGTCCAGCACCTCCGAAAAGGTCAATGCGTCCGGCTTCCAGCTGAAACGCACACGGACCTCCCCGCCCCTTCTTTCCATCGCCTCGGCACAGACCTGGATCCTCCGAACGGGCGGACCTCCGGTACAGTTCAATCTGCCACCTTTCCATTTCTTCAAGTTGCCCACGGTACACCACCACTCGGCACCGCCGCACCGATCCATGGCCTGCTCCATGGGCCCTTGGTCGGCGGGGTCCAGGCACAGGATCTCGATGCGGGCACCGCTCTCCTTGGTGAAGAACAAGCGCGCCTTCACCACGCGGGTGTTATTCAGCACGATGACACTCTCCGCCGGCAGGTGGGTGCTCAGCTCGGTGAAGCAGGAGTCGCTGATGGAGCCGTCACGACGGACCAGCAGGCGACTTTGACCACGGTCGGCCGGTGGATGCTTCGCGATGCGCTCCTCCGGCAGCTCGTAGTGGTAATCGGCTATGCGGAGCGTACGCGGATCGGACATAAGGCGATCAGGCCACTTTCATGGCATTGGCCACCTTCTCCTTCAACAAGGCATGCTCCACCACGTCGATCATCTGTTCGACATAGGTGAAACGCAAGCCTTTGACGTAACGCGCATCGATGTCCTCGATATCCTTGCGGTTGTCCACGCTGAGGATGATCTCTTTGATGCCAGCCCGTTTGGCCGCGAGGATCTTCTCCTTGATGCCTCCGACCGGCAATACCCGACCGCGCAGGGTGATCTCGCCGGTCATGGCGATGAACTTCCGCACTTTCTTCTGCGTGAAGGCACTGGCCATGCTCGTAAGCATGCCGATGCCTGCGCTCGGGCCATCCTTTGGCGTGGCGCCTTCCGGTACATGCAGGTGTACGTTCCAGCGCTTGAACACCTCCTGTTCGATCCCGAGCAGGTCGCTGTGTGCCTTCAGGTACTCCAACGCGATCATGGCGCTTTCCTTCATCACATCGCCCAGGTTGCCGGTCAGCGTCAGCTTGCCTTCGCCTTTGGTGATGCTGGTCTCCAGGAACAGGATGTCACCACCGGTCGGTGTCCAGGCCAGGCCGGTCACCACACCGGCCACGTCGTTGCCCTGATACTTGTCCCGTGCGTGACTGGGTCCATAGATCTTGACCAGGTCTTCCTCGGTGATGGTCACCTTGTATTTCTCATTCAGCGCGATCTGTTTGGCGCGGTAGCGCACCAGTTTGGCGATGCGCTTCTCCAGGCGCCGCACGCCGCTTTCATCGGTGTACTGTTCGATGATGGCATCCAGTAGACCGGGCGCCAGCTTCAACTGCTTCCCGTCGATGCCGTTCTCCTTGAGCTGCTTCGGCAACAGGTGACGCAGCGCGATCTGCAGCTTCTCCTCCTGGGTATATCCGTTCACCTCGATGATCTCCATGCGATCGCGCAGGGCCGGGTGGATGCTGCTGAGGCTGTTGGCCGTGGCGATGAACATGACCCGGCTGAGGTCGTATTCGATCTCCACGTAGTTGTCGTAGAAATGGTCGTTCTGCTCGGGATCCAGCACTTCGAGCAGGGCACTGGCCGGATCGCCCTGATGGCTTTGGCCCACCTTGTCGATCTCGTCCAGCACGAACAGCGGATTGCTGGTGCCAGCCTTCTTCAAGCTCTGGATGATGCGGCCCGGCATCGCCCCTATATACGTTTTCCGGTGCCCGCGCACTTCGGCCTCGTCATGCAGACCACCCAGGCTCATGCGCACGTATTTGCGGCCCAAGGCCTCGGCCATGCTCTTGCCGAGGCTCGTCTTACCCACCCCTGGAGGACCGTACAGGCAGATGATCGGCGCCTTCATGTCGCCCTTCAACTTCAGTACAGCCAGGTGCTCGATGATGCGCTCCTTCACTTTGTCCAGGCCGAAGTGATCGCGGTCCAGGATCTTCTGCGCCTTGGCCAGGTCGAAGCGATCCTTGGAATACTCTCCCCAGGGCAGCTCCAGCAGTAGCTGGACGTAGTTATGCTGCACGCTGAACTCAGCGCCGGCCGGGTTCATGCGCTGCAGCTTCATCAGCTCCTTCTCGAAGATCTCCGCGACCTTCTTTGTCCACTTCTTTTTCGCCGCCTGCTCACGCATCTCATCCATTTCCTGCTCGATGGGGTTGCCACCCAGCTCGTCTTGGATGGTCTTCATCTGCTGATGCAGGAAATACTCGCGCTGCTGTTTGTCCACCTCGGTGCGGACCTTGTCCTGGATCTCGTTCTTCATCTGCAGCAGCTGCAGCTCCCTGGTCAGATGCGCAAGGAGCAGTTGGGCACGCTCGCGCAGGTCGGCGACCTCCAGCATGCGCTGCTTCTCGGCCACCTCGGCGTTCATGTTGCTGCTGATGAAATTGATCAGGAACGAGGGGGAATCGATGTTCTTGATCGCGAAGCCCGCTTCCGTAGGGATGTGCGGGCTTTGCTTGATGATGTCCAGCGCCAGGTCCTTCAGCGTGCTCACAAGGGCATCGAATTCCTTGTCGCCCTTCACAGGGCGCACTTCGCCGAACTCTTTGACGCGGGCGGTGAAATAGGGGTCCACGCGTACCATCTCGGTGATCTCGAAGCGCTTCTTGCCTTGGATGATGACCGTCGTGCTGCCGTCCGGCATGCGCAACATCCGGATGATCTGGGCGATCGTGCCCACGCGATTCAGGTCCTCAGGGCGCGGCTCTTCAAGCTGACCATCCACCTGGCTGACCACTCCGAGGATCCGGTCGCCTTTGTACACATCCTGGATCAGGCGGATGCTACGGTCACGGCCCACTGTGATGGGGATGACCACCCCTGGGAACAGGACCGTGTTGCGCAGGGGAAGGATGGGCAGTTCGGGTGGCGTCACCTCCGCGTTCATCTGCTCCTCGTCCTCGGCCGTGATCAACGGGATCAGTTCGGTCTCGTTCTCAATGGCTTCGGAGCTGAAAAGCAGTTCGCTATGTGGTATGTCGGTCATCGACGGTAGCTGGTCAGGTTGTCAGGTCAATAGTGCCCCATGGCAGAAAACCACCGGGACCAAGGGCAGGTCAAGGACCATGCCGTCAAGCTCGGGCTGACAGCAAGGCAGTCATGGGTCACGCAAAGCGGCGGTCGTGCGGAATATCTGCTCCAAGAGCTCCTTGTCCGCATGGCCCAGGTGCTGCCCACGCCTGATCATCATGCGGTCGAAATCCTCGAAGGCCTTATCCAGCCTGTATTCGGTCAAGCCTTGGGCACCGCCCCAGCTGAATGAGGGGATGTGCTTGGGAGGAAAGGAGGCCCCGAACACGTTGGCCCCCACTCCTACCACGGTCCCGGTGTTCAACATGGTATTGATCCCTGTTCGACAGTGGTCGCCCATCAAGGTGCCCACGAAGAGGGTGTCCGTTCCGACCGGGTGCCCTTCCGCAAGGCTCCAGACCTTCACTTCACCGTAGTTGTTCTTCAGGTTGCTTGTGTTGGTGTCCGCTCCGAGGTTGCACCATTCGCCGATCACGCTGTTCCCCACGAAACCATCGTGTCCCTTATTGCTGAAGCCATGGAACACGCTGTTGGACACTTCGCCACCCACCTTGCAGTACGGTCCGATGGTGGTGGGTCCGTAGATCTTGGCACCCATCTTCAGTTGCGCATGCTCTCCCAGGGCAAAGGGGCCACGGATCAGGCAGCCCTCCATCACTTCCGCCTCCTTGCCGATGTAGATCGGACCTGCCGAGGTGTTCAACACACTGGCCTCCACCCGAGCCCCGGGTTCCAGGAAGATCAGGCCGGGGTCACCGATGATCGTATTCAGGGCACTGATCGGCTCCGAGCGGCGGCCTTCGGTCAGGAGCGCCACATCGTTCACCAAGGCTCGGCCGCAATGCTGGAACAGGTGCCAGGGACGCTCGAACTCCACTAGTTCGCCGTTGTACTCCCTATGCTTGAGGTAGGTCGGTGCCGTAGCCCAATCCAGTTCGCTGGGTCCGTCCTGTCCGGGTCCGCAAGTGGCCAGCGTGCGACCTTCCCGCACGAGCGCTTCGCCAGGTTCCAGGTCCAATACGGCACTGACCAGGTCAGGCACGGGTAGCAGCGATCCACGCACTTCGCGGGCCACCCCGGCCTGACGCATCGGGAACTTGTTCGATAAATAGTCCTCGGTCCGATAGGCCACCGGTAGTTCGGTCATGCGCCACCAGGTATCGGCCAGCGTCAGAATGCCCGGACGCAGAGCTGCGACGGGACGCGTGTAGGTCAGTGGCAGCAGGTGCCGATGCAAGCCGGCATCGGAAAGGATCAGGGCCATGGGTCGAAATTAGTCAGTGCCGAAGGAGCCGGGATCCGGGAGTCGGAAGTCTGCAGTCTTGTGACCAGCTCCTTGTTCCTTGCGCCTTGCATCCTTTCCGGTTTCCTCTTTCAGCTTTCAACCTTCAGCTTTCTCCCCTGTCTCACGCGGTGCCGCGGAGGACGCAGAGGAGCGCTTCGCTTAGGACCATCCCTCTGCGCTCATGGCGCTCTCTGTGCCTTTGCGGTGAACCATACGGATGCTTCCCAATCAAAGCGGTGCCTGCTCCTATCTTCCGCTCATGATCTACGCGTTCAATGGCTACACGCCGGTGGTCCATCCTTCGGCCTTTGTGCACCCGCAGGCTGCGGTGACCGGCAATGTGATCATCGGCAAGGATGTGTACATCGGTCCGGGGGCGGCTTTGCGTGGCGATTGGGGCGAGATCGCGGTAGGCGACGGTTGCAACGTGCAGGAGAACTGCACCATCCACATGTTCCCGGGCGTCACCGTGCGGCTG
>JAGQVN010000363.1 GCA_020437905.1 Flavobacteriales bacterium | reverse complement strand
AGCATCTGGTATTCCGGCTGGATGCCCTTGATCGTGAAGTTGCCGTAGTTCTTGCCGTAGTTCAACTGGCTTCTTCCGCGCCACAGGCGATACTCCCCACTGAGGTACTGCACGCCCGGGACGCCGTTACGAAGTGCTTCCAGGTCCTGCATGGTAAGTTGGATCTCGCGGTTGGAAGGAAGCCCTTTGTACGGGATGCTGGTCTCACCACCCCAGATGCTGATCGAATTGATGGCCGTGTTCTTGAAGTCGTACTCAAAACCGTTCCGTAGACCGCGTCCGGCTCCGAGCAGAATGATCAGCATGAAGATCCCCCAGAATACGCTGAAGCCTGTGAGCACCGTCCGCAATTTGTTCTTGCCGATGGTGTCGAAGATCTCGGCCCACTTTTCAGCGTCGAACATCGGCCAGGGGTGAAAGGCTGTGGTCCTGTTCGATCAATCCGTCCTTCAGGCGGATGACGCGCTGGGTCATGGCGGCGATGTCCTGTTCGTGGGTCACGATCACCACCGTCAAGCCCAGATCCCGGTTCACGTTGATGAGCAGGTCCATCACTTCGTGGCTCGTCGAGCTGTCGAGCGCCCCAGTAGGTTCGTCAGCCAGGATCAACTTCGGACTGCTGACCAGTGCCCGTGCGATGGCCACACGTTGCTTCTGCCCACCGCTCAATTCGTTCGGCATGTGCCTCGCCCAATCCTTGAGACCCACGTTCTCCAACATGGCCGATGCCAGTTCGTTCCTTTTTCGGCGTGGGACACCTTGGTAGTACAGTGGCAACGCCACGTTCTCCACTGCGTTCTTGAAGCTGATCAGGTTGAAGCTTTGGAACACGAAACCGATGTACTTGCTTCGCAGCTCTGCACTGGCGGTCTCGCTCAGGTCGCGGATCAGTCTGCCATCCAGATGATAGGTGCCTGCATCGTAGTTGTCCAGGATGCCGATGATGTTGAGCAGCGTGCTCTTCCCCGAACCAGAGGAACCCATGATGCTGACCAGCTCACCGCTCCCGATGTGCAGATCGATGCCTTTCAGCACCTGCAACAGGTTGCTACCCATCCGGTAGGCCTTGCGGATGCCTTGGAGCTGGATCATGGAGCTACGAAAGTATCGCGCGACCTTCCAGGAATGGTGGGCCATACATGAGCGGTAAGGCGCGCTGAGGGGCGGTCGCCCGATGCAGGCATTGATCCAACACCTGGACCAGGACAGGCTTGGAGCAGAGCTGGGGCCTATGATGCTCCGGGGTGCTCTTTTCGCTTCGATCGAACGTTTCGCGATCTTGGAGGTCCAAGCTGATATGGTAGAGCAATTGGCTTGTTCGGGATGTCGTTGCACCGACTAGGGTATTCTTCCTTCGAGCAACTTTATCAGGACCACGTACGGACGGTGTTCAACCTAAGCTTGAACTTCCTCGGGCGAAGGGAGGAAGCGGAGGAGGTCACCCAGGATGTCTTTGTTTCCGTTCATCGTAACCTGGATCGGTTCGAGGGCCGCTCCGCACTTAGGACGTGGATCCATCGGATAACGATGAACACCGCGTTGGACCGCATCAGGTCCCTTCGGCGGAAGAAACGCTCCATTTTGCAGAAAGTACAGTTGGATGCTTTGCCGGCGGGCGCTGTTCTTGAAATGGATCACCCCGGAGTGCTCTTGGAGGACCGGGAGGCCTTGACGCAAGTGTTCGGATGGATGCGAGAGCTCCCAAAGGCACAATACAAGGCGCTTGTTTTGCAGGCCATGGAGGGCTTGAGCATGAAGGAGGTCGCGGAGATCCTGCAGGTGAGCCCTAAGGCGGTGGAATCGCTGCTCGGCAGAGCAAGGGCCACATTGAAGGCCCGCCAGGAGGAGGCGAGGGACTTGGATAGGAATAGCGTCAAAGGAACACGTACATGAGGGAGAAGCAAGGTGTCGACGAACTTTTGGCCCGTGTGCAGCGTGTGGAGGAACCGCCCTTTCTGTATACGCGGATCGCTGCGCGTTTGGAAGCTGAGCCGGTACGCAGTGGGTTTTCACGGATCTTCGCTCCTGGCCTCGTGCTCGCTTTTGTGCTTTTATTGAACCTGGCCGCGATGCTGTATCTGTCCGTTGGAGCAGCGTCATCAGGGGATGTCCTTGGAACATCGCTTGCGATCGATCGGACCGAACAGTGGTACCATGACTAGGAACCAATGGACATACGCCGCACTGATCCTGATGGCGGTGTTGAACATCGCGTTGCTTTTCATGTTGCTCTCCCGACCCGGGCCGATCGGAGGGAAACACCGAGGACCAAAGCAGCTGATCATTGAGCGGCTGGATCTGGACGCGGCTCAGGTGGAGGCATATGAGTTGCTGATCCAGGAACACCGAGCGGCGATCGACCGTTTGGAAGAGGAGCTGATCCTTTCGCGAAGTGCCTTGTACGAAAGAATGGATGCCGAAGGATCCGACGCGATCTTCACCCGGGTTTCGGCCCTTCGCGATTCGATCGAACGCATCCACGTAGGACACATCGAAGCCATCGGAAGGCTCTGTCGTCCGGATCAGATGGCTGCTTTTCGTGCGTTGCGCGGT
>JAGQVN010000362.1 GCA_020437905.1 Flavobacteriales bacterium | reverse complement strand
TCCTCATGGCCCAAGGCGTTCATTTGCTTCTGCTTCACCACGGGTGCGCCCACTTCCATACGGGCTTCCATATCCGTGTACTGGGCTTCCGGGGCCACCAGTTCCTCCTTTCCACAGGAAGTAAGGGCGGCTGCGATGAGGGTCACGAGAGCGAATTGGCTGATGTTCTTTGCGGTGTTCATGGTTTCTAGGTTTTGTTGGTTCTGTCGTTGTTGACAGGACAAAACTGCCTCGGCCTTCAGGTGGTCCCTAGCCGCGCTGAGCAAGTGGCGGAAGCGATCGATCCGAAGGTGCAATGCTTCGTGGGCAGGGATCACCTGGGATCCGATCGGTGCATCACCTTTGTGCCCTGAAAGCACCCACCCCTTGCTCACCCACGTCCTGTTCCTGTTCTTGGGTCTTGTTCTGTTGGTGAAAGGGGCTGACTGGCTGGTATCCGGTGGCAGTGCGACAGCGCGTCGCTTGCGCATGAGCGAGCTGGCGATCGGATTGACCATTGTCGCCTTCGGTACTTCTGCCCCGGAGCTTGTGGTCAATGTGATCGCAGCCTCCGACGGGTTGCCCGCGATCGTTTACGGCAACATTATCGGCAGCAACAACTTCAACCTGTTCGTGATCCTGGGGCTTGCGGGCATCATTTCTCCGCTCGCCGTGCAGCGAAGCACGGTCTGGGCGGAGATCCCGATCTCGTTGCTGGCTATCCTGGTCCTTGCGGTCCTTTCAGGTACGCTCCATCTGGGAGGGATCGATGTGCTGTCGCGGACCGATGCTCTGATCATGTTGCTCCTCTTCGCCGGATTTCTGGTCTATGTGGCGCGCAGCTTGAAGGCCGCTCCTGGGGATGAAGGGGAGGTCGGGCCGCTCAAGAGCTGGACATGGACCATCGGTCTAACGGCAGCGGGACTGGCGGGGTTGATCCTGGGCGGACGACTGGTCGTGGACCATGCCGTTTCCATGGCCACCACCTTGGGCGTGAGCAAGGAGGTCATCGGGCTCACGATCGTGGCGGCGGGCACCTCGCTCCCTGAATTGGCAACCAGCATGGTGGCTGCAGTGCGACGGAATACGGATATCGCGATCGGCAATGTCGTGGGGTCCAACATCTTCAATGTTTTGCTCATCATGCCCATCAGCGCCATGGTGCGACCGATCAGCTACGATCCGGTGTTCCTGCGGGACATGGTCTGGTGTGCTGCGGGTACGCTCTTCCTTTTCGGGGCCATGTTCCTCGGCAAGCGCCAGGTATTGCAGCGCTGGCAGGCGGCAGGGCTGGTCATGGCCTATGTGCTCTATACCGCCATGCTGATCGGGTAGGAAGAAGGATCGTTCCGGGGATCGGGAACAAGAGCAGAGCGGCGCAAATGACCGATGGGGGCCCGAGGGCCCCCATGGATCGGTTTCCGAACGGCAGGTCCTATCATTCGGCCAGTTCGTCCACCAGCGCGTGCTGTCCGGTATCCTGAACCCCTGGGTCCGCGCCCGGAACAGGCAGTTGATCCAGGACGGCATCGTAGCGGCGGGGCTTCTTGCCGAACTCCTGGGGTTCAAGGGCGGAGGCGTCCTTCTCAGCCACCAGGCTGTACTGGGCGCGTGCATCGACCGGCTCGGGCACGACCACGACCTCCTTGGGGAAGTACTCCTCGCCGCTGATGAACTCCATCTTGTCCGGAGTGGTGTCGTACGCCTGGCGATGCTCGTTCAGCAGGCCTTCCGGGGTCTCGCGTCCCATGTCCTCATGGCCCAAGGCGTTCATTTGCTTCTGCTTCACGACGGGAGCGCCGACTTCCATGCGGGCTTCCATATCCGTGTACTGGGCTTCCGGGGCCACCAGCTCCTCCTTTCCACAGGAAGTGAGGGCAACGGCGATGAGGGTCACGAGAGCGAATTGGCTGATGTTCTTTGCGGTCTTCATGGTTTCTAGGTTTTGTTGGTTCTGTCGTTGTTGACAGGACAAAACTGCCTCGGCCTTCAGGCGGGCCCTAGCCGCGCTGAGCAAGTGGCGGAAGCGATCGAGCCGTGAACGGTTCAGAACGAAAAGCCCATACGAATGGGCATGGACGGGTGGCAGCGGCCTACGCGCCCGATCGGATCAATGGATCACCACAACCGCATCAGTCCGATGCCCAGCGTCCAGCTGTCGTAGGCATCGATGCGCAGGTCATAGGCCAGGCTGGCGCAGGTCTCCCATGCACCGCTCAGGTGTACGGTGTATTCCACACCTGCACGTGCAAGCACCAGATCGTCACCTTCCGCGAACTCCATGCCTCCGCCCAGCAGGAAGGACCAATGGTGGTGGGGTCGATAGGTGACCATCAACGCCGGGGCGATCGGGCGTTCCCGTTCGAGTACCTCCTCGTCGTATTCCTCCACCACGAAGTTTTCGTTGATCAGGTCGGTGTGC